>CAYOZL010000033.1:0-24616 GCA_964408435.1 uncultured Bdellovibrionales bacterium
TAGTTTTGGCTAAAAAAACACTTTATTTTTTACTTTTGTATGTTCCGCTATTTTTATACGAATTTAGACTTAGTCCTCAAATTCACAACTTAGTTTATGGCTATCAACAACTTGGCAGTTTTACTCAAAGCGCTAGAAACCTTGGTTGGAGACCCACTGTCTTTCTTAGACATGGCTTAGAGTTATCACTGGCTTTAAGCTTTGCTGGAATAGTTGGTTTCTGGCTTGTAAGAAGTAGAGTTTTATCAAAAGGTTTTGAGATAATCGGAGTTTTTCTAATTTTTATATGTCTTTTTCTATCTCAATCTTACGGAGCGATTTTAATACTAGCAGTTTCAATTTCAGTATTATTAGTTTGTAGGTATATTAAAATAGGTTTTGCATTAATATTATTATTTTTACTCCCTACTTTCTACATCTCAAGTAAGATAAGCGGTTTCAAAATTGAAGAACCAATTATTGAGACAGCAAGAGGCTTCCTACCTCAAAGGAGATTTCAATCCCTAAGTTATAGACTAGAACAAGAATCCTATCTTTTAGATTCCTTAAAAGATCATAAAATTCTAGGAAAAAGCCGAACTTTATCACTTAAGAATCTTGCTAAAAAAGTAGTTCGAGATAGCCGCTGGATTATTGAATACTCTGACGGTGGGCTCTTAAGTCTTATTCCATTTTTCTCTATTCTAACACTACCTATTTTTGGTCTTTATAGACTAGCGCCAGCTAGCTTATGGCATACTAAAAGATACTGTTCTACAGCTGCTTTAGCAGTAGGAATTGGAATGCTCTCTTGGGATTTATTGATTAACAATTTCATTTCTTCAGTTCATTTTTTAATACTTGGTGGATTAGTTTATCCAATAAATATTAAAAAGAAATATTACTATATTGTAAAATAAAAAAGCCTTACGACTTAAATTGAATTAAGAAAACCCTGAAGAACTATTCTCACTGTAGTGCATAAAATTTTGAGATCTAGAACAATATTAGAATCATTTACATATTCAATATCATTTTTAATCCTACCAATAATTTTTTCATAACTATCAGTCACACCTTTATAACCTTGGACTTGTGCTAAGCCTGTAAGACCTGGCTTAACATTATAGCGAATATGGTACTGAGAATAATTTTGATTTAATTCCTGATCCATTTTTACTGCATGAGGCCTTGGCCCAACTAGAGACATCTCCCCTAAAAGTACATTAAAAAGATTTGGCAATTCGTCAATGTAACTAGATCTTAGGAACCTACCAACAGTAGTAATTCTAGAATCGTTTGCTACTACCTGCTTGAAACTTTCATCACTATCATCATTGATACTAAGAGTTCTAAATTTATAGATTTTAAATACTAAGCCTTCTTTGCCAATCCTATTTTGAGAATAAATCACATTTCCTTTACTAGTAAGTTTAATTGCAATTGCGGCAATTAACATTGGCAAAGCTGTAATAAAAATTAATGCACTAGAAAAAATAAGGTCTAAAACTCTCTTTTGAATAGAGTACGAAGGCAAAATAGTAACAATAGTATCTCTAGTTACTTTTGCACTAATATAACCTAATTCTTTTACCGTCATGAAAAAAACCAATTTGCTTAGACAAGAGCTTTAATGTCGACACAAAAAGATAATTTCTTTAATTTATATTTAAAAAGTTATGATTTAGAGCTATTTAACTCAAATAAGATCTAAAACGAACTGCATACTGCATTCCTGAAACTATTGAAATAATAGCGGATACCCACAAAGTATACAGACCTAGGGTTTTAAAATAAGGAGATAATGGAGTTAGAAACAAGAGTATTATTGCTATCATCATTGTAGCTGTTTTAAATTTAGCTAACTTACTAGCAGCAACTACAACACCTTTTACAGCTGCTAAAGATCTAAGACCAGTAACTAAAAACTCCCTTGATAAAAGTAGAACAACAAGCCAAGCAGGTATAAAATCTATTTTACTAGATGAAAGCATAACTAAAGCAGACATAACAAGAATCTTATCTGCTAGAGGATCTAACAACTTACCAAGTATACTTTCAGCATCGTAAAGTCTTGCTATATAGCCATCTAACCAATCTGTAATAGAAGCTAATATAAAGACTAAGGCAGCCCATAGTAAATTTTGCTTACTTGGATAAATTAACAAATACACAAAAAATGGAATAACTAGGAATCTAAAAGCAGTTAGGATATTCGGTATTTGTTTCTTTGAGGCACTGTCGAACATATAGATATTATGTATATACTGACTAAGCTCTGCAAGAACTTATTGCAATTAATGTAGTCTTAAGTCTGCTGACTATACAGTCTTCTTAAGAATATTACCTTAGATACATATCCTCTAGTTTCTTTATAAGGAGGAATGCCATTATATCTTTTAACTGCTCCCTCACCTGCGTTATATCCAGCAGCAACTAAAGAGATATTTCCATTAAATTCTCTATTTAACCAACTTAAGTATTTAACCCCTCCTAGTATATTCTCCATTGGAGACCAAATGTCTTTTACACCAAACCTTCTAGCTGTAGCTGGCATTAACTGCATTAAGCCTGTAGCTCCCTTATGAGACTTCGCACTAACTTTAAAAGCTGATTCTGCATGCATTACTGCTTTAACTAATGCTGCATCAATATTGTATTGGCTTGATAACTCATTTATTAAATTGTCATATTTACTTTTCCGAGCCCTAACTCCTGGGTAGGATCTTCTTGAATAACTATATTTTGCCCTTCTTATTGAACGAAATTTAGAGTACTTTTTTCCAGACGGTCTTTTAGAACTAAAGGTTAAAGTTCCATTATTGTTATACACAAATAAATTCTGACTAAGCGCAGGGCTAATAAAAGTAAGAAATAATATTAATAGAACAAATCTCATATTTAATTATCGTTTAAAATCAATGTTTTCTTTACCCAGCTAATATAATTTTCCCAAGATGCAATAAGATAGGTATAATGTTTTTTAGATGCAGCTTGTTAACAAATAGTTTTACTAAATCTAGGCTATATAAGAATTAGAGCATCTTAGGGGAATGTACAAGAAAGAATTAAGATAATGAGTGTTAAAAACAAAAGAATTATAAACTCAGATTTCCTAGTAGTTGGCTCTGGAATTGCTGGCTTAAGCTATGCCTTAGAAGTGAGCAAATACGGAACAGTATCTATACTTTGTAAATCCGGCCCAGCAGAAGGTAGCACTAAATATGCTCAGGGAGGAATTGCAAGTGTTACTAGTCCACTAGATAGTTTTGAAGACCATATTAATGACACTAAAGTGTGTGGTGCAGGGCTTTGTAATGAAGAAGTTGTAGAATTCGTAATCGAAGAAGGCCCTGAATGCATTAAAAAACTAATAGAAAAAGGAACTAAATTTGATGAGCATAAAGGAGAGTATTCTTTAGGAAAAGAAGGTGGGCATTCAAAAAGAAGAATTCTACACGCTGGAGATAGCACCGGAGCAGAAATCCAAAGAGCTCTAATTGAAAGTGCAAAAGCTGATCAAAACATAACACTCTATCCATACCATGTAGGAATAGACTTAATTTTAAAAGACAGCACTTCTGAAGATGCCCAAGCCTTAGGAATCTACGCATTAGATATTAAAAATTCAAGCGTAGTCTCTTTCATTGCAAGAACAACAATCATTGCAGCAGGTGGTGCAGGAACAGTTTATCTCTATACTTCCAACCCTGTAGTTGCTACTGGAGATGGAATTGCAATGGCGTATAGAGCAGGAGCAGTAGTTTCTAATATGGAGTTTTTTCAATTCCACCCTACTTGTCTTTTTCATCCTGAAGCTCGCTCATTTCTACTAACTGAAGCACTAAGAGGTGAAGGCGCACTTCTTAGAAGAGCAGATGGTCATAGGTTCATGAAAGACTACCACGAACAATTAGAACTCGCCCCAAGAGATGTAGTATCAAGAGCAATTGATGATCAAATGAAAACTACTGGTCAAGATTTCATGTATCTAGACATCACTGACTTCAAACCTGAATTTGTTAAATCTAGATTCCCAACCATATATGAGCGACTAACTTCACTAGGCATTAACCCCTTAAAAGATAGAATACCAATAGTTCCAGCCGCACATTATTGTTGCGGAGGCATAAAAACAAATAATTACGGTAAAACAAATATTAAAAGACTTTATGCATCAGGAGAGGCAACCTGCACAGGCCTTCACGGAGCAAATAGACTTGCTTCAAACTCCTTACTTGAAGCCTTAGTTTTTTCAACAAGAGCAGCAAAAGATACAATTGAGAATTTAGAGAACTATAAAACACCAGAAAAAGAACTTCTATGGGACGACCTCAACACTCCTAATAGCTCAGAAGAAGTCGTAGTAAGCCACGCTTGGCAACAAGTAAGAAGAACAATGTGGAACTTAGTTGGAATTGTTAGAAGTGATTCAAGACTAGAGCTTGCAAAGAAAAGAATAGATTTAATTGAAAAAGAAATAAAAGATTACTACTGGAAATATGCAATTACTAGAGACTTAATTGAGCTTAGAAATATAATTACAATCGCAGATTTAATTATAAGGTCTGCAATGCAAAGAAAAGAAAGTAGAGGTTTACATTACAATATAGACCATCCAGAAAAAGATGATAAAAATTTTAAAGTAGATACCGAGCTAAAGATAGATAATAAAGCCTCAATTTAGTTTAATAAGTTGATTTGGATAATAGATATATGCAGGATAATCTTTATATTGATTCATTAATAAAGTATTCCTTTCAATCATATCCATTGCAAAAATAAAATCACCATTTAACCTTACTTGATTTTTATTTAAAAAAGGATTGTAAACCCCAAATGGAACTTTCATATCGTAAAACAGCTCTTTTCTACACTCTTCAGTTAAAATACTTCCTGATGCAATCCTAATTGTATAATCAACATGACCATTAATAGGGCGAAGCTTATCTGTATCTCTATCTCTTATTAAACTATTTAATCTTAGAATAAAATCAGATGTTTTCTCCTTATTCTTTTGTTGCTTCCTAAGCTGAGTAAAAAGTTCACAATGATCTGAGTTTTCATATAAAATTTGAGTTTTAGAAGCAGGGACTCCTAAACTTCTTAACTGAGACATAATCCTTACTCCCCAACTAACCTTAACAAACACTAAGGCTTTATTAATTTTCCGCTTTTCTAGAAAATCACTTATATCAAGTTTCAAAGAATTCATTCCATTAGAATAAACATTTGCAGTCGCTGGCATACTTACAAAGATAGAGTAAGCAAATAGAATAAAAACAAAACAGAGATAAAAAGACCTACCTCCTACTGGTTTTAATATTCCTTCGTATCCGATGCTAAATTTCGATATTTTTTTAGAAATAAAAATTAAAGCGCTACTGGAAATTAAAACTAAAAAAACAACCCCCTCGTATAAGAACCTAGGCCCTAAAAAAGCATCTCTATGCCAATAAAAAAAATAAGCAAATGGAAGCATTAAAAAAGAACATAAGAAAAGCTTTTCTTCTTTTTTTATCTTTTCCACAAATAATAAATATAAACCTAGAACAAGCGTTACAGGCACAGGCCATTCAAAAAGAAACTCATTTAATAAATATAATTCAGTTATTTCATTTCTAAGACCTGTAAAGGGAGTATGAGATCCCCCCCAAGGTGAAACATGAAAACCTAGACCATGCCCCTCACCCCAAAGTTTTACATACCCTAGCAGTTTATAATCCCCGTACATATAATAATTATATAAACCAATTAAAACTAAATATATTAAACCAACAGGTAGAGCTTTAAATAAATGTTTAATAATTTTATTCTCACGGGCAAAAATAAAAGCATATATTATAAAAGGAATACTTAGCGCTAAAATAGTTAAAGGCCTAATAGTCATCCCGTAGCCCATAAATATGGCTGCGTATAATAAAAATTTAAAGTTCTTAGAGGATAACCATTCAAAATAAAAATAAGCAAATAGAGTTACACAGCTAAGAGCAGAGACATGATTCATATAACTTGCCCCCATGAAAAATAGGAAAGGGCAAAAAATTAAAAGTATTAAAGTGATGTTTGCATGCAATCTACCATATACTTTAAAGGCTATTTTATAAGCAAAATAAACAGTAATCAGTGTTAGAACTATATTAGTTAGCCATGGCATGTTTAAAATCACACCTGGCATAAGCAACAACTGATGTCCTAATGGATACTGAGAGTACCAACCAGAAGAATCAAAAATCATATGTTGTGTCATAAAAAATTCTGGGTACTCAACAACTGGAGCTTTCAACAATGCTTTAGAAAAGATCTTAGCTTGAAATAACTGAGCAATTGTATCTATTAGATGAGGCTTATGATTAAAACAATAATAGGAAATAAAATTTAAAAAAACAAAAAATGAAGCTAATAATAAACATACAAACTTTAAAGATAATTTCTCTAACCTTGATTTAATCTTTTCAAAAACAGCTTCTAAATTAAACTTAGAAAAAAATGCGGCCAGAACATATGCTATTAATATTGTACTCAGAGATCCCAACAACCATTGATAAGGCCCAAAAGCCAAAGCCACCCCTTTGATCTTTCCACCATCGTAAAAAGATGCAACTGGCATAAAAGGCAAGACAATAAAAAATAATGCTATAAATTTAACAAACACAGTAGTATAGTTATCAACAAAAACTTAAATCAACTTATCAAGATTAAGATACATGCCCCGTTTTACCGTAAGTGAGAAAAAAGAAAAAGCTTTAATCAAGAGGATGGAAAGCTTAAACATCTTTGAAAAAGACCTAGAAGAAAACTTCATTAGAGGCGCTGGCTCTGGTGGGCAAAAAGTTAATAAAACTTCATCTTGTGTTTACTTAAAACATGCAAAGTCTGGTGAAGAAATAAAATGTCAAAAAACAAGATCTCAAGCACTAAACAGATACTACGCAAGATTACTACTTTGCGAAAAGTTAGAAGAAAAAGTACTAGGTAAAAAATCTAAAAAACAACAAGAACGAGAGAAAATTAAAAGACAGAAAAGAAGAAGAAGTAGGAAAGCTAAAGAAAAAGTATTAAGATATAAGAAAGAAAATTCTGAGAAAAAAGGTAGAAGGGCTAAGGTTAAGGTTACAGATTAAAACTCTCCATTGTATTGAATTACAATACTTATTCCAGGGCAATATAGTCAAGAATGCGTAAAACTTAGTTTTCTGCTAAACTCCACCTTGCAGTATGCAACAGTTGTTCTTTAAAAAATAAATCATAGAAGAAAGTTCAAGTTCGCAATGGGGATAAAAATGCCCATTGTCGTAACTTGATATTCACAGTTACACACGGTTTTTTTTTAACACTCTCCCCGGAAAGTAATCAAATGATTAGCGAAATTTTCAGCAAGACTCCTCAAGTAATAGGTGAAATCGCTCAACTAGGTAACACGGTAAAAAAAGGAGGCTCAAGACCAAAAAGAGTCGCTCTGATGTTCTTTGGTGGACCAGGCTCAGCTCAACAAACGTTGACTATCAGCACGGCTCTTCGTTGTCACATGGGCGAGCATACTCTGATAATGTTTGAAAGAGGACTTAAAACTCTCTGCCAGGCCGACTTCAAAGAAGAAAAATGGGATAGAGCAGATCAAGTCCCCGGCATTAAGTTAGTTGCTCCAGACGGGCTGGACTACGAAAAACTAACTTACACAAAGTCTATCAAAGGCGTTACAGAAACCAAAAGCATCTTACTGAAAAATATCCTCGATCCAAGATTTGTACCACCTCTAATGGGTTGCGGACGGAAAAAAGGAATTGGCAAAAGCAAGAAAAAAGCTGCTCTTGCCAGTAAGAATTTAAAACATCTTGATGTAGATGTTGTTATTATGGTTGGAGGTGATGGAACACTTCGCTGCGTTGAGTTTTGGAGTGATGAATGCCATCCACATAAAGAAATTGATGGCAAGATGGTCAAAACACCGATTGTTTGTATCGCACTAACAATCGACCAAAACCTCGAATTGCCTCGAGGATCAATGTGCGTTGGCCACTTAACTTTTGTTAACAATCTTATTGAATCAGGGTTCAATGCTTTCTCTGACGTTCTCTCTTCTGGAGAAGATCGTATCATTATTCTTGCACGACAAGGAAGCGATAGTAGTGAGTGCATGGCAAAGGCAATAGCCGAAATGGGACAAACGATTACGGAGGAATATCCGCTGTCATTCATTCCATCAGAATTTTGGCCAGATGAAGGCTCAGTTTCTCTACGAGAAATCAGTGAGATACTAGTCGCATTTGCAATAAAATCGGATAGAAAAGGAGTGATGATGCTACCTGAGCATCTTGCCCATAAAATTCGAATTAAAGACCACCACCTTCTACGCGAACCAGATGGTAAGACTAGAAGAAAGTTCAGCAAAGTTCCTCTTGCTACTGTTGTAATGGATGGAGGGAACAGGTATTTTCCTAAGATTCTCGATGGCACTGGATTGAAAGATATCAACCCATCGATTGACTACATCTATAGAACAGGAGTTGGAACACCTGAAGAGATTGTTCACGCATTTAACGTTGCTGACTGGGCAGTAAGCCTTGGCATCCTAGACGCACCTGAAGAACCAGTCGTTGCTTACTCAACTCCAGGACGAGCAAAAGGTTCGATACCTTTGAGGGAGCTAAACAAACGAAAGAAGAGAAAACTCGATCTGAAAAGCGCTACAATGAGAGATGCAGCACAGGCTTGTCTTCCATTCCTATGGACCGAAGAAGACCAAAATCATTTTGGTCTAGAATTCAAAGCAGCTCTTGAGTTTGGCAACCGTATGAGAGAAATCGCTAATCAAGTGATATAATCAAATACGCTCTCATATTCCAGTTTTACTAATTTTTTAAACAAGCGTTGTCGAACTGTGAATCATCAAGTTCGGCAACTTCTATATAGAAATCTAAAAATAAGATTTAAATAATAATCTCGAAGCATCTTTTCATAGACTAGAAAGAGTGCTAATCATTTAATATCATTAGTTTTTTCTAGAATAACCATTCTAGTATTGAAATTATTGAGTTTTTTAAAAATACTAAATTATGTATTTATGCATAAATATAGTATCTTTACTCTTTAGGTCTCTGAAATTCTAATATGAGATGAATATTATCAATTCTCTGCTTTTACAGAGAGTTGGTATCGAACAATAAGGTTTTAATCGATTTCTTTCATTCTAACAGCTTAGTCCTTTAAGGGAGTAAGCTGTTAGAAATTTACGTGTCCTCCCCCAGCAGGACAGATACCAAAACCCCGAAAGGAATCGACTTCGATGTCATTACCTAACTTTGGCCGCAATAAAAAAGCAGCCACTAAATTTGTTCAATCAAAAGAGAACCTAACCAAAGTCTTTAACCAGACAATGGTTGCTCTTAACTTGAAACTTGTTTTTTTACCGAACGGAGGAGTCAGAAAAGCAGACAAGACAAAATACGACGCGAAGGACTTCCAAGTAGTTTCATTTTGGTTTGCATGCTTCAAAATGCTTTCCATCCTTCACTTTACCGTTGCGGTCGCTTCAAAAATTAAGACAGCGAGGATTTTCCCAACATGGATTTTCACTATGCATCCCAATGTCATTTGGGATAAAAAAGCCCGAAAGTCTTTGAGGAACATCTACCGCTTTATGGAGCGTGAAGAATGGGATTCCATTCCAGGTGTTCTCGTTAGTCTACTACACAAACGAAACTCAATCGTTGTGGGAAGACTAATCAGTATGCAGTATTATGCAGAACTTTGGTTTGAAACAATTGGCATTTCAGTCTACCAAGTAGGAGAATTCCTCTTACCTGGACAACTGAAAACATGGATTGGTTGTGACGGCGATGGTAGCGATAGTACTTTCATCAACAAGAAAAAGATGGGAGAGACTTGGCAAACTTTTACGCACGGAACCATTGAGAAGTATCAAAAAGAGTTTATACTTCCTTTCAAACCTCAGCGTAAGTTACTAATTGAAAAAATCTACGACAAACTAGAATCAACAAAAGCTGGTGTGTACGACGATTTTCTCAGGCCTAATTCATATCACAACCCTGAGGCATTCATCCTAGACTTGGACGAGCTTAGCAACTCCTTTTCGCCTGGCTCAGAAGAACGTAAGAAAATTTCTACTTTCAAAAAGAAAGTGAGAACATTTGGATTTACAATGCTTGAGCCGCAAGGAAGGTTAAACAAAGGAGCATTGTGGATCACCGTAAGAGAAATTGCGCGAGTAAATGGGATTAGTGGGAATGACAAAAAAATTCTTAAAAATCTCTTGCAACTCGACAATATCAGTCTCAACGGAGTTCAAGGTGAAATACCATTGTGGATTCTTGATGTTTTTCAAGGATACACGGAACTACACAAAAGAACGAGTAGATTTAACTCTTTTGTGGTTGCGGACTGCCAATCTCCTGATGACATGAGAATTGCCGATTTACTTCTAGATATTCATGGTCTCGGCCACGTCGATGTTATCGACTTGAAAGAAGACGAAATAGGTATGAGGCCTAGAAATGTAAAACTCTGTCTAGAGCAAGGCTCTGGAACATCGATGGGAGGTTGCTCTGATGGCACAAAACGACTCAGCTATATCGCTGGGAAGATTGCTTTAATGCAATGCTTCACTGCAATTAATGAATACGGCTCAGCTTCGTATTACGGCATGACTGTAACCATTGATAAATTAGCAAATGACATCAGAGGTGGCATGCTAGAGACCATGATGAAGGTTTCTGGCTACCCAAAGAAAGTTCATTCACTTTGCCAAGGAGATGATGCTTTCTTTGCTAACTGCGGCCCTGACGCTGCGCTTAATAGTCTCGCTCCAAGAATTAAGATGGGAGAAGCTCAACAGATTCCATCTTACTTTACGGCATTAAGAAAAGATTCAACACAAGTTTTTGCAAAATTGACTTCAAATGGAAAGTTCAATGAATTCTGGAATAAACTCTCACTTAAAGAATTTACTGGCATTCCTTTAAAGGCACGTCCTGCTAAGAGGTCAAAAAGTGGAAGCTCAGGTGGATCAGGGTATGGATCTGATAGAGCAATCGGCGTCGTTCAAAGATGCATCGGTCTGCTCTCATTTTATGTCCATCTCTCAATGCAGGGACAAGTTCTGGAAAAGTACAAGTCTAGACTCACTCGAGATTACAGAGACGGTCAAATTCATGTTGTGAGCTTGATTGATGGCATTATCAATTTGCTAAAAGCCAACTCACATCAACACTTCCTTGAATTTATTTCGGCGAACCTTGATCCCGAATTAGCCAAACAGCTAACGAAAGATTATACGCTACTGAAAAGCGCCGTTATGGATATCATTGAAGTTGAAGAGTTTGACTTCTGTTCCGACCCTCAAGTTGTTATTGAAGCTCGATCAACAATATTGAGACTCTTTAACCTTAAGCGTAGAACAAAAGAGCAAAGCGAGACATTGAAAGCTGCCATTCATATGCTTCTTTCTTACCAAGAAACAAGCGGCTAAAACCAAAGAAAGGAACAAATAGGGAATTACAGGGGGTTGGAAAGTTCGATACCAACCCCCTCAAGATAGATCTATTTCCTGCCGATAATAAAATCATGAACAAAAAAGGCTTCAGCTTAGTAGAATTCCTAGTAGTAATAGCAATTATTGGCATAGTTTCCTCAATTGGAGTGGCTCAATTCTCTCAATATCGAAAAAAAGGCTACGACATCTCAGCAGCAGCAGATATTAGAAATATAGTAACAGCACTTCATCAAGACTTTGAAAACGGAGGTTTCTTTGATGAAGAAGACCTACCTACCCCAAGACTTAGTGAAAATGTTAATTACAGAATTGAAATAACAGATAGTGACACAAAAGAAGGTTTCATTGCCTACACATGGAATGAAAAAGGAACAAGCACTTGGTGTTACGAGCATGACGGTAAAGGCAGAGAACTAGGTAGAAAAGGTCTAGATAAAAAAGAGGGCCTTGGTGTTAGATGCTCAGACGGCAGCGAGCTGTAAAAATAAATCCTAATCTTAGTCTTAATCTTAGTCCTAGTCTAAAAAAACTCTGAGCCTCAGTCATCTCTGAGACCTCTGTGCGAGCTCTTCTACCCTACGCCTTTAAAACTAACCTCCCTAATCTCATATTCCTTAGCACCACCCGGCAAATTAACCTTAGCTATATCATCCAAGTTCTTACCAATTAACGCTCTAGCAACAGGAGACCTATAAGAGATATGTCCCTTTTTAACATCCGCTTCTTCCTCACCCACTATCACAACTGTTTTAGCATCCCCCGTATCAACATCTTCAATCAATACAGTTGCACCAAACATTACTTTCTCACCACTTAATTTAGAAATATCAATTACCTCTGCAAGAGAAGTTACTATTTCAAGATGAGTTATTCTACTCTCAAGCATACCTTGATGTTCTTTTGCGGCATGGTATTCAGCATTTTCTTTTAAATCACCATGCTCTCTAGCAATCTCAATTGCCTTAGAAGCTTTTGGACGTTCAACTTTTTTTAATTCTTTAAGTTCTTCTAAGAGCTTTCTATAGCCAGGCTCAGTCATTGGGTGTCTTTCGCTCATAATCTAATCCTAATTCTATGCTATGGTTTGTATATATTCTTGAATAGAGCAAACATCCATCGCAGTATTACTTCTTAATCTTTCAATCGCATCAACAGCACTCTGTGCTGCAGCAACAGTTGTATAAAGTGGTAACGACATCTTAGTAGCAGTGCTTCTAATACTTTTAGAATCTAAGTAAGGCCCAGTTCCTTCAGGAGTATTAATTACTAAATCAACCTTACCTTCCATAAGTTTATCAACAATATGCGGAGAGCCCTGAGCTACTTTGTTAATTTTTCTAATCTTAACACCTTTAGATTCAAGAAACTTTGCAGTTCCTTCAGTGCCCAGCAATTTAAAATGCATTTGCTCTAACTTTTTAGCTAATTCTACACTATGTTCTTTATCGTCATTTTTAAGACTAATAAAAGCAACTCCACTAGTAGGAAGCCTCGTGCCAACTGCATCTTGCGCTCTAACAAAACTACCAGCAACAGTTGTATCAATTCCCATTACCTCACCTGTAGATTTCATCTCAGGCCCAAGTAAAACATCTACTCCTTCAAACTTAACAAAAGGAAATACACTTTCTTTTATTGCAAAATAATTAACTCTCTTAATAGCTTTTTGATAATCAGAATAAATTAAAATATCTCCGTAATCTTTAATTTCTTCTAGTTTCTCCCCTGCCATAACTCTTGCAGCAACCTTTGCCCAAGGAATACCTAATACTTTAGAGATAAAAGGAACACTTCTTGATGCTCTTGGGTTTACTTCTAGGATGTAAACACCAGTTTTATTAATCGCAAACTGCACATTCATTAAGCCGTGAACTTTACAAGCTTTAGCTAATTTACGAACGGCCTCTTCAATCTCTGTAAGTCTCTCAACACTTAAAGACTTAGATGGCAAAATAAAACCACTATCCCCAGAGTGAATACCTGCACGCTCAATATGTTCTACAATTCCACAAACTAATACTTTATCCCCGTCACAAACTGCATCAACATCAATTTCTAGGGCATCATTTAAAAATCTATCCAACAATACTGGTCTATCAAAAGAAACCTCTACGCTTTCAGAAATATATTTCTCTAGTTCATCATGATTGGCAATAATTGCCATTGCTCTTCCACCTAGAACGAAAGATGGTCTAACTACTAATGGAAAACCAATTTTATCTGCAACATCATGTGCTTCTTTAGCATTTGTAGCTGTTCCACTAGGAGATTGTTTTAAGCCTAGCTCATCTATTAATTCACTAAACTTTTTTCTATCCTCTGTTAAATCAATCGCCTCAGGAGTTGTTCCAATTATTGGCACTCCACAATCTTTTAGCTCTTGAGATAATCTAAGTGGTGTTTGCCCACCATACTGAACTATTACCCCGTAAGGTTTTTCTCTATGAATAATTTCAAGCACATCTTCAGTAGTAAGTGGTTCAAAATAAAGCCTATCACTTGTATCGTAATCAGTTGAGACTGTTTCAGGGTTACAATTAACCATTATGGTTTCATACCCAGCTTTTTTAAGCGAAAAAGCTGCATGCACACAACAATAATCAAACTCTAGACCTTGACCAATTCTATTTGGGCCACCGCCTAGTATAACTACTTTCTTTGCATCTGTTGGAGCTGCTTCAGTGTTAGATTCATATGTTGAATATAAATAAGGAGTGTTTGATTCAAACTCCGCTGCACAAGTATCTACAACTTTAAATGCAGGTCTTATATTATTATCATATCTAAATTGCCTTACTTCTTTTTCACTCTTTTTTACAAGCTCAGAAATTCTAATATCACTCGTTCCAAGCTTCTTAGCTTCCTTCACTACCTCAGCATCAAAAGAGGACTGTAGCTTTTTTTCAATATTAACTATTTTTAAAATCTCATTTAAATACCAAGGATCAAAATCTGTTAAGTCCTGAACACTTTTAACACTCTGTCCAAGCTCTAATAATCTTGCAGCATAGTAAATTCTTTCTTGAGTAAGAGGTACAACTAATTTCTCTAATTCTTTAATGTCTGAAACTTTAGATTCTGGGCCACCAAGTAAACCAGTTCTACCAGTTTCTAAAGACCTACAAGCTTTTTGAAAAGACTCAGCAAAAGTTCTACCAATTGCCATTGACTCTCCTACTGCTTTCATCTGAGTACCAAGCCTTGCATCAGCTCCTTCAAATTTCTCGAATGTAAACCTTGGAATCTTAACAACAACGTAATCGATACTTGGCTCAAAAGAAGAAGGTGTCTTTTTAGTTATATCATTTGGTATTTCATCAAGCGTATAACCAACTGCTAGCTTTGCAGCGATTTTTGCAATTGGAAAACCAGTAGCTTTAGATGCAAGAGCAGAACTACGTGAAACTCTAGGATTCATTTCAATTACAATTTGTCTGCCAGTTTTAGGACAAACTGAGAACTGAACATTCGAACCACCTGTTTCAACTCCAATTGCTCTTAGTAAATCAAGAGAAGCTGTTCTCATTTTTTGATATTCTTTATCAGTAAGAGTTTGAATTGGTGCAACAGTAATAGAATCTCCTGTATGCACTCCCATAGGGTCTATATTTTCAATCCCGCAAATAATAACTGCGTTATCTTTCTTATCCCGCATTACTTCCATTTCATACTCTTTCCAACCTAAAAGAGATTCTTCTAAAAGTAATTCATGAATAGGACTTGCAGCAAAACCCCAACGGATTTTATCTTCAATTTCTGCTTCAGTTCTAACAATTCCACCACCTGAACCTCCAAGAGTTCTTGATGGTCTAATAATAAAAGGCAGGCCTAATTCTTTTTGCGCAGCTTTTGCCTCAGCCATGCTTCTAACGATTATGCTCTTTGCACTATCCAAGCCAATCTTGGTAGCTACCTTTTTAAAACTATCTCTATCCTCAGCAGTTTTAATTGCCTCAACATTTGCACCGATCATCTCAGTGCCGTATTTCTCTAAAATTCCTCTTTCAGCTAATTCAAGCCCAGCATTAAGAGCTGTTTGCCCACCAATAGTTGGAAGCAATGCATCTGGTCTTTCTCTAGCTATAACTTTCTCAATATAGTCTGCAGTAATTGGCTCAATGTAAGTTCTATCTGCCAAGTTTTGGTCAGTCATAATAGTAGCAGGATTAGAATTAACTAATATAACTCTATAACCTTCTTCTTTAAGCGCTTTTATCGCCTGAGTTCCAGAGTAATCAAACTCACAAGCTTGGCCAATTACAATTGGTCCTGAGCCAATTACTAAAATTGATTTTATATCGGTTCTTTTAGGCATTTTGATTCCAATTTTCTACTAGCTTACTAAAATCTGTAAATAAATATCTCGCATCACATGGCCCTGGAGAAGATTCAGGATGATACTGCACTGAGAAGACTCCTTTATCCTTTACCTCAAGACCTTCAACTGTATTATCGTTTAAATTTAAATGAGTCAGAGTTACATCTTTAGGCATTGCATCTGCTTTTGTTGCAAAGCCGTGGTTTTGAACTGTAATTTCAACAAAACCAGTTTTTTCATTTCTTACAGGATGATTCCCACCACGATGACCAAACTTAAGTTTATAAGTTTCTGCCCCTAGTGCTAAACCTAGGATCTGATGTCCTAAACAAATTCCAAACATTGGAACTTTTCCGAGCAATTCTTTTACTGTTTCAACCCCATAACTAACAGCTGATGGATCCCCTGGCCCATTTGAAAGAAAAACACCTTTTGGATTTAGTGCTAAAATATCTTTAGAACTTGTATTTGCAGGAACAACTTTTACTTTAAAGCCAGCATCAACAAGCAGTCTTAAAATATTATATTTAACCCCAAAATCTATTGCTACAACTAATGGCCTTTTACTTATCTCCTCTTCAGAATAAGTCTTGTATCCATCTGGACTACCACCACAACTAAAGTCCCATACACCTTGAGTCCAATCATAAGGCTCTTTACAGCTAACTTCTTTTGCTAAATCCATACCGCTTATACTTGGTAAATTCTTAGCTTTTTCAATTAATTCTTTTGGATCTCTTTCCCCTGTAGCAATGACTCCCATTTGAGAACCATTTTCTCTTAAATGAAGAACCAATGCTCTAGTATCTATTCCAGAAATTCCAACTACTTTATTTTCAACAAGATATTCTCTTAGTGTTTTCTCTGCTCTGTAGTTTGAGGGATGTTCACAAAAGTCTTTACTAATAAAACCAGCAACGTGGACTTTATCAGACTCAACATCATCTTTATTAACCCCTACATTTCCAATGTGAGGATAAGTAAAGGTTAACATTTGAAAAGCATAAGATGGGTCAGTTAAAATCTCTTGATACCCACTCATTGAAGTATTAAAAACTACTTCTCCACCAGTCTCTCCGTCTACTCCAACTGAGTAACCTTCAAAAACTGTTCCATCTGCTAAGGCTAAGGTTGCTTTTGTCACTATGACTTACTCCAAAAAATTGCGTCTTCCCCATCTCTTTCTTCTAGGCAAACTCTAATGTTTTCTTCTCTCTTAGTCTCAAGAGTCATTCCAATATAATCACCTTTAATCGGCAATTCTCTATGTCCTCTATCGCATAAGACCGCCAACTCAATACTTTTCGGCCTACCGTAATCACTTATAGCTGCAAGTGCTGCTTTAATAGTTCTTCCTGTATAAAGCACATCATCAACTAAAATTAATTTATAGTTATCAATATTAAATGGAAGCTCTGTTCCAACAATTACTGGCTTGTCATCTGGGGCAGTAATATCATCTCTGTATAGCGCTATTTCAACTGAACCTATTGGAACCTTTATTCCCTCTATAGATTCAAGCTCATCAACTAATCTCTTTGCTAGTGTCTGACCTCTAGTAATAATTCCAACGACTGCAATCTTTTCAATTCCGTCGTATTTATCGGCAATCTGATACGCTATTCTTCTAATTTTTCTTTTAATTTGCTTTGAATCACAAACTACTTCCCAGCCAGCATTTCGAAGTTGCTCGGCTCTGTTCTCACCTTTTTGGTCAGTAAAATTTTTAGACAATTCACTCTCCTTGTATTGGGGGCAAAGCTGATTTTTAGCTTAAACCAGGAATTGTATATCAGTAGCTAAAACTACTAGCAAGTTCTGAGAATTGCTCTTTTTTCCCTCTAGTCTTTACAATACAACATAGGAAAAAAATGCAGTTAAATAGCAATATTACAAAAGCGATTTGAAGTGCTGCATTAAACTCAAGTTCAATCATAAAATCCTCTAAAATGTCAGATATATACCACAAATATTGTAGCAAATTATTTAGAGCCAAATCCATTAATCGAATCAATGAGAAAAATTCAAAATACGCTAAGAGCAAAGACAAAGAACCTAAATAACAGACAAGAACTGTCAAAATAGGAGTTAATAAAAAATTAACTAAAACTGAAAAGGCATAAAGCTTTTTAAAAAAAATTAAGCTTACAGGTAAAGTATAAAGCCAAGCTCCTAATGAAATAAAAAAAGGTGTCATTAATTTATTATGCCCTTTAAAAAAACTAGCACTAAAAAAACTAACATTAGTAAAACAGCTACTTAACTCTAAACCAACCAAAACTCCTACTACTGCAAAAAAACTGAGTATAAAACTTATTTCAAAAATTGATTTTGGCCATATAAAAATTATCAAACTAGCTGTTAATAAAAGCTTATGCATTGAGCTAACTTTAATATTTAAAAAGCGATAAATAACTACAATGCTTAAAAAGATTACTGCCCTAAGTGTTGGGAGTGCAAAACCAGTCAAAGATGCATAGATCCAAGTAAGCAAACAACAAATAGGCGCTGAAAGATACTCGCTTGGTAGATAACTTAATACATAAGTAGACCTAGAAATTAGATAATCAAGAATATAAAAAATTGAGAAATAAAATAATCCAATATGAAATCCTGAAACAACTAAAAAATGACTAAGTCCTAAATTTCTAAATAAAGTAAATAAATTTCTTCCTACTAAGTCCTTTTGCCCTAAATTAACTGCAAATAAAACAGATAAAGCATCACTATCTTTTACTTTCTTTGTTAATTCTTCAAAAAAAAGTTTTGCAAAATTAGCCTTTTCGTACTTGCCATAACAAAAAAAACCCACATCAGACCAAGCTCTAGCTTTTATGCCTTTAAAAAGATTTAGATATGACCATAAAGAGATTTTACGAAATGATAGCTTATTAGGATAAACTTTTACCTTTGCTCTAACTTTATTACCTTTTTGACAAGCATCGATATTCTGAATTACAGGGCTTCTAACTATTGGCAGGTACAACTGCATCCCATTTGCTGTTACAACAGCTAACTCACCTGGGTTTTTATACGAAGTAGAAAGAATTTTTGTATCGACCCAAATCTGATCTTTTCTTTTCCATATAGATAAATCTAAGTTAGTTTGAGATATGCCAAAAAGAATGGAAATTAAAAACAACAAACAAACAGCTATGGGCGCTAGGAGTTTACTTTTTACCTGCTTGTTTTTTTTCTCCTTAACATTCATTATAATTTTTCTTTCTTCTTGCTCCAACAACACTTCAAAAAATAACTCTGTTAATAACTTAAAAGCTCAAAACACTGTTAATTGGATAAAAGATAATTTCACTATCTATGAGAACAAAAAACTCAACTCCTATCTTTACAGCTTAACTACACGTCTAGAAATTTCCGCACTTAAACAGTATAAAGATCTAGAAAGAACTAATTGGAAAATTCTTGTAATTAACTCAAAAAAACCAAATGCTTTTTCAGCTGGACTTGGAAATATAATTATTACTAAAAAATTAATTCAAAACAGCCAAAATGAAGCTACCCTTGCAGCAATAATCGCTCATGAGATGGCTCACCACTACTTAGGACATCAAAAAACAAGCAAACATAATGAAATACAAGCAGACACTCTCGCTGCAAACATTCTTGAAGTAGCCGGTTTTAGAGCAGACGCAACACTTAACGCCCTTAATATTTTATATCGCATAAAAGAAGAAAAAGTTTCCAATAGCCTTGATGAAAGAAGAGTTAACTTAACTCAAGTGCTAAAAAATAAAATTGTTTGGGGCATTGGACAAAGCAGAGAGCATCGTAGAGTAATTAAAAGCCTTAGGTAAGTCCCTTTAGAGTTTTTATTAATAATGCTATAAATAATCTTAGTCGCTCTTTCAAACTAAAAACAAGAAAAAATATATTCTACTAGCTCTTTTTAATAAAAAAAAGAGCTATAGCTGAAATAGGTTACAGCAAAGGTTCACTCTACTTTTAAATGAAAGTATTTCATGAAAGCCGGAACTATCATCCGTGGGAACCTCCGAGTACTAGCTAAGATTGGTCAAGGAGGAATGGGCGCAGTTTACGTAGTAAAAAATCTAGACCTCGACAAGCTACAAGCAGTTAAAGTGATGTTGCCTAAACCTGCTAAAGACGAAAAACGAGTCAGAGAGTTTAAAGCAGAAAGGAGAAATCAAGCAAGTTTTGGTTGGGATGGTGTTGTTACCATTATTGATGGCGGAAAAGAAAATGGATTAGAGTACATGGTAATGGACTATATTCCACACGGCTCTATATATGATTATGTAAAAACCGAAGGAAAGCTGTCAATGAATGTAGGCTTGAAGTTAACTCTAGGCACTGCATTCTCACTAAAGATGTTACACAAAGAAGGATTAGTACATCGAGACATAAAACCATCAAATATTATGTTACGTGAAAGAGGCTGGGTAGCATTAACTGACTTTGGCTTGGCAGTTTCTATGCTAAACCTGCCGAGCACGCAGCTAATTACTGGAACGCCTGCATACATGAGTCCTGAACAATGGCTAGGCAAGCCTATTGATAATCGAACTGATATCTACTCTCTAGGTGCAAGTCTTTATTACATGCTAACTAGAGATACTCCATTTGGTGGCAAGTTTAACGAGATTATGACAGCTCATACAGATAAAGTTGTCCCCGACATCCAAGAACAAAACCCTGAGATTACAGATCAAGTTTCCGATCTCATTAAAAGATGCATGGCTCATGAATCTGAAGATAGATTCAAAGACCCAAAAGAAGTAACAAAAGCAATTTACAATATTTGGGAAAATGATTCGAATCTTAGCTATGAGAAAGGCAAAGAAGAAGTAATAAGGTATATCAAAAAAAGAAAAGCTCAGGGTTCTTATCTCGATGCAGGAGCCCCCACAATTATAATACAAAATTAAAAAGGAAATAATCAGCTATAGCTCAAATTAAATTTGCAGTAGATTATAAAAAACCTTTGAGCCGTCTAAAATTAAGAACAACTCAAAGGAGCTTTCGTAAAAAATTTTCTCGAACTAGCTAAGCATTTTTAAGACTGCCTCTTCACCTTTCTGATCTGCAATCTTAAAAAACTCTCTTAGCTTATCTCCCCCCTTCCCCTCTAAAGTTTCTTCCAAAAACAAAGCGACGGTTTGTCTCTGTTGGAAAATTATAAAATCGGATTTCTCCGCTAAATTCTTTTTGGTCAACGACGATAGTCACAGTCATGGCATTCTTGCGCGAAACAGAAAACACCAATGCAACCCTCCTTCTACATTTTTGAGGAGTAACATAATATTGCCATTCCTTTCCATGTGTCATTGCCCTTGAGTTCCCTTGTTCAGGGAGGTGCTTCAGGGCATAGCCAATTACGCCTTCTGGAGTAGAAGCCATTTGAGATCTTCCTTGCTTTTAGTCTCGATTTTCTGAGCAAAGTCGAAACAAGTCTTGAAAAAAACCACAGTAATTATTAAAACCTCAGTAACAATCTACTGCGTGATAAATACTAAAAAGCATTCACCACGCGTAAACATAAAAAACTCATATTATTTTTTCAAAGAATAGCTTAAAAACTAATACCTATTAATCATTCCATTAGCTACATTATCAGGAACAATTTCATAGTGGTCAAACTGCATAGTAAAAGTCGCTCTACCTTGAGTCTGTGATCGCAAATCAGTAGCGTAGCCAAACATTTCACCAAGTGGAACTTCAGTATTAATTACTTGAGCCCCTACTCTTACATCCATACCAAGAATCTTACCTCTTCTTCTATTTATATCTGCTACAACGTTAGATAAAAAATCATCTGGTGTTACAATTTCAACAGCCATTAAAGGCTCTAAGAGTTTAGGCTCAGCTAATTTTGCTGCTTCTCTAATAGCTTGGGCGCCACAAATTTTAAAAGATATTTCAGATGAGTCTACTTCGTGAAAACTTCCATCTATTAAATCAACTCCTAAATCTACTAACTGATACCCTGCTAACACTCCACTAGCTAATGCACCCAAAATTCCCTTCTCAACTGCTGGTATAAACTCTTGAGGTATAACTCCACCTTTAATCTTATTATTAAACTCAAAGCCCTTACCTCTTTCAAGCGGATAAACATCAATAACCACATGTCCAAACTGCCCCTTCCCACCAGTTTGTCTCTCATACTTTTGTTCATGCTTAGTAACTTTTTGGGTAATAGCTTCCCTGTAAGCAACTTGAGGCTTTCCAATGTTAGCTCCAACATTAAATTCTCTAGTTAGCCTGTCACAGATAATTTCTAAATGAAGTTCTCCCATACCTGCGATTATAGTTTGACCTGTTTCTTTATCTGTTCTTAATCTAAAACTAGGATCCTCTTGAGCTACTCTAGCTAAAGCAGTTGCGAGCTTATCTTGATCAGCTTGAGTTTTAGGCTCAATCGCAACTGAGATAACAGGCTCTGGAAATTCAATTGACTCTAGAAGAATTGTCTTTTTAGAATCACAAAGAGTATCTCCAGTATGAACATCTTTAAGTCCAACTATTGCGGCAATATCTCCAGTTTCAATTTTTTGAACTTCCTCACGCTTATTAGCATGCATTTTTACAATTCTACCAAGTCTGCTTTTCTTACCTGTTCTTGGATTTAAAACACTATCGCCTGACTTAACCACTCCAGAGTAAACTCTAACAAATGAAAGTGTTCCGTGAGGATCCGCAATAATCTTAAAAGCTAGTGCCGAAAACGGCTCTTTGTTATCCGCCTTCCTCTCGATCTCTTTTTCTTTATCTTTAATATCTGTTCCAATCATCGCCTCCACATCTAGTGGTGATGGAAGATACTTAATCACTGCATCAAGTAGTGGTTGAACGCCTTTATTCTTAAAAGCAGAACCACACAAAACTGGAATAAAAGAAATATCCAAACAAGCCTTTCTAATCCCTTGTTCTATCTCTTCAACTGAAAGCTCTTCACCTTCAAGATACTTCTCCATTAAAGCTTCATCATTCTCAGCAATTGATTCAAGCAATAAAACTCTCGCATCTTCTGCTTCTTGTTTTAAATCTTCTGGAATATCTTGATACTCATACTTAGCTCCGAGAGTTTCCTCCAAATAGACAATTGCCTTCATTGAAACTAAATCAATTACACCTTTAAAATCTTCCTGCGAACCAATCGGAATCTGAATAGGAACAGGCGCGCAAGACAAACGAGTTTTCATCATCTCAACACAACGAGTAAAATCTGCACCCATTCTGTCCATCTTATTTACAAAGCAAAATCTTGGAACTTTATACTTATTAGCCTGTCTCCAAACAGTCTCAGTCTGAGGCTCAACCCCAGCAACAGAATCAAAAACAGCAATAGCCCCGTCTAAGACTCTCAAGGACCTTTCAACTTCAATAGTAAAATCCACATGTCCCGGAGTATCAATTATATTAATCCGATGCGGCTGAAACTGCTCCTCACTCCCTAACCACTCACAAGTAGTAGCCGCAGAAGTAATAGTAATACCGCGCTCTTGCTCCTGAACCATATAGTCCATAGTAGCCGCCCCATCATGCACCTCACCAATCTTATAGTTCACCCCTGTATAATACAGAATCCTCTCAGTGGTAGTAGTTTTACCAGCATCAATATGCGCCATAATACCAATGTTACGCACTCGTTCTAACGGAATAGATTTTTTAGCCATAGTTTTTTCATACTCTCACAGAGGCGTAGAGACCACAGAGTGGGAACGCAGTGAAGATTGTAAAAGAGAGTATTATTTTAAGTTTAAAATGCCAACAATAAGATAAGCATTAAGCACTATTAAAATTATATAAACTTTAATTCAATAATTTCGACTGAGGTATCTAAACCAATCAATTAAATATTTATTTTGAGGCATACCTAAAGACCAACTAAGAAAAATTGACTATTTGCTACTAAATTGATAGTTTATTTTAGTTCTTTTACTTTATGGCGAGTAACATAGTCAATTAAGAAAGGTAATGACATATGAGTGTCATGACAGAAAAAGCTTCTGACAGTTTTATGAGGAAGCTTACGGCATACGCAAGAGAGCGTTTTAACGCTACTCTTGATGGAGAACAAACAGTTCAAAGTCCCAAAATCATCCTCGAGAAAGAACCGAGAGATAATAAGGTAGATGGCTTTAATTATCAAGTATACGTTTCTTTTCTACGCCCGAACGGATGTAGAAAAATTTTTCAACTCGGATGGTCCACCGACAATGATCCAGTTGAAATTGAGACTGAAGGAACTTGGTTAATTAATGTTCAAAGTATCAGTAAAGAAGAAAATAAAAGGGTTGATGATTATGAAAAAAAGCATGGTCGTGATCAACGAATCCTAGATGCTATGGACTTGGAAGAAGGAGGCGACATTATGCTTATACTTCCCAACAATGTTAACCAAAACACAGCAATGGAAATTTTCAAGAGCTACCTGCTTCTTGGTGCGAATGAGTAATAGTTCTGTGTTTAGAGTTGTAGAGCCGTAGTCAATGAAACTTTGTTAGGTTATTATTAAGGTTTTATCGACTACGGCTCTCGCCTCTTTTAATAAATTGTAGCTTAATAAATAAGCTGGTCTAAAGTTTAATAAAGTAAATCTTTGAGTTACGATTAACCTACTCTACATGGTAAGCGGACATATTTCTCCCGCAATCAAGGAAGTTTAAATTAAAAAAACGGAGGAGTATTGTAATACTTCGAGTATTTTTTAATTTGAGCTGACGAAGAGTGCGGGAAAATATGTCCGCTTACCAGCGGAAGTGGGCGAATGCTCGGTTGGCATCTGCCATCTTATGCGTATCTTCTTTTTTCTTAACTGCACT
>CAYOZL010000034.1:0-13567 GCA_964408435.1 uncultured Bdellovibrionales bacterium
GGGTGAGTTAGATAGCTTGTTCCCTGAATTTAGTATTAAGCCACCTTTACTGTATCTAGTAGAGTAAAATACCATCGATTATTCTATATTAGTTGATGGTATATTCTAATTTTTAATTTACTACATAAAATATTACTGATTTTTAAGAAAAAGATGCTTACTTAAGTCATTAAGCTTTTAATTCCTAACTAAGTCTTGATTACTATTATAAAATTAATCTGGCACTTTTATATTGGGATAAAAATAAAAGAAAAAATAGCGGAGAAGGAAGCTCAGCTTAATACCCTTTAGTAGAGCAATCTAGAAAGCTAAGGAGCTCCCATGTACTACTACCTTCTTTGTCAGCGATACTAATTGTTCCGTTCGTTATTGAGTATAGAGTATCTCCATTACAGTGTATTGCCTGTGCAGTGGAACTACCGTCCTGTCCTATCACAGTGTAAACGACAAGTGCCTCATCAAAACTTGGAAGTATCGCTTGATACGAAGCTCCTGCCTCACTTGCGAGTTCCTCATTTCTAGTTTCCCCTCCCAGTATGTTAGCAGTGCAATTGAACGTTTCGAGTCTATTATCACAAGATAGTCTGTATCTTCCGTATCTATTATCAAAATCTATCTTTGCAGCCTCAGAAGCAGTATGAACATCATGAAGAGCACTTTGAGCAGTAGCATTATAAGCCTTCTTTTTATAGTCTTTAAAAGCTGGCACAGCAATTGATGCTAAAATGCCAATTATAGCTACTGACACAAGTAATTCAATTAGTGTAAATCCATGTTGTTTGCTATCAATTCTAATTTTATTCACATTTCTAATAGTTTTCATCCTACCTTGTAAAGTCGGATAGTTTTTAAGAAAACTTTAGCTTTCCTCTAGTGAAAATTCCAACTTTACCCCTTAAGAGATTGAATCAAGGGCCATGAGTGAGTCTAGGACAAATTAAATCGCATAACTCTTCACATTCTCACTATTATAAAATTAATCTGGCACTTTTATATTGGGCGAAAATTCAACGCCAGCATCAATAAGAACTCTAATTGGATTGAAGCACGCCTCAGCCATATAGTATGGGCCGATCGTCTCTTTGATGAGCATTACTTCTTTATCGCCGTATTCAGGAACATGAAATTGCTCACATGATGTTCTCCCTATTCCTTTAATTGGTTGATCAATACCAAAATAGCGTTCGTCTTGAGTTAAAGTGTTCGCAGTAGCGGTTGTTACGCCTCGATAAAAGCCAACAACCATCAGCACTGGTTTCGTTTCATTAGGGTCAATCAGCTTTACCCTATCAACAAGTTCATTATGCTTAAACCTCAATTCAGCTTCTGCAAAGACTGGAGGAACATGAGGAGTGTGATACTTTTCTTGATTATCTGAGGGCTCGGTCATTGGGCTCTTCCTTTCTCGGACTTATCTTAATGTTAGAGACAGATAAAAAACTTCACAAAACCTCTGTTTCTTATAGTCCCTGAATGATAAGTATTTATCCTTCAAGGACTTATATATTGAGTTTATTAAAGAATTTAAAAGAGCATGCGCAACTTAACTTATAATACTAATGCTAATTTTTCAACCATGGGTTCTTCTACCTTCGGGTCACCATTTATGAGAAGCTCTTATTCTTGCCATCTCTCTTGTTAGCCAACCTAATTCTTCTTTTTAAAGTAGACTGGTTAGAGGATTAGGAACTTTAAAAAAAAAGAACCATTCGAGCCATAGAATATAGCTCAAATGGTTCAAGGTATTATCAACTAATCAATTAACTGAGTAGCATGAGTAATAGCAGCGCCTGCTCTAAGTGCAGCAGCAATAAATGCTGTTTCTGCTATTTCTTGCTCTATTGCACCAGCTGCAACGGCTTTTTTCTTATGTATATCTAAACAATAATCACATTGTGTAGTTAAACCTACTGCAAGTGCTATTAACTCTTTATTCTTAATTGAGATAGCTCCTTCAGTAAAAGCAGCTTCACTAAATGCCCCGAATGCTGACATTTGTTTTTGTGCCTGCTCTCCAAGCTTAGGTAGCTTTTTTATATTATCTAATCTACTCATTTTATTTTCCTTTTCTTGTTTTATTAATATTGAATTAATTTCTTCCTGCCATTACTCCACCATCAGTATCCCACACGGCACCTGTAACCCATGAAGACTGATCTGAAAGTAAAAATGAAATTACATTAGCCACATCTACTGCAGTTCCGTTTCTTCCTAAAGGGTGAAAACCATGAAAGCCCTGTAATGCTTCATGAGCTTCGTCTTTACCACCAAATACACTTTCATATACCGGTGTATGAACAACTGCTGGAGAAACCGCATTAACTCTAATTCCATGATCTGCTAACTCCATTGCTAAATGCTGCGTAAGAGAGTGTAGACCTGCTTTTTGCATAGAATAAGCAGAAGAAGGAGTTGCCTTAACTGCTTGCTTTGCCCACATAGAACCAACATTAACTATTGATCCGCCATTGTTACTTTTCATTTTTTTTGCAGCAGCTTGAGTAATAAAGAAAAAGCCTCTATTAAGATCTAAATATGAATTATAATCTTCTTCAGTATGCTCAAGAAAAGATTTTGGTCCAAAAATACCAGAAGCGTTAACTAAATAATCTAATTTATCTAAAGACTCTATAGAGCTAATTAGTTTTTTCACTTGCCTTTGATCAGTAATATCTATTTGGTGCTTAGTAATACTAGAATGGTCTTCTATCTTTCCCACATTTCTTCCTACTACATGAACCGTAGCACCTGAAGAAACTAAGCTTGCAGATACTGCAGCACCTATGCCGCTTGTTCCACCGACTATTAACGCTGTTTTGCTTTTAAATTGTTCCATTTTTTTCCTTTTATAATTAACTAACAAGTTTATTCTACCTACTAGTAGGCAGAAAGTCAACACCACTAGATTCCTTAACTTGTAAGCTATTAATAATATTAATTAAAGAGTAGACAATCTACCAACTAATAGGTATAATATTAGTATGGAAAGGCATAAAATGAAGGATACCATTCTTGACTGTGCACAAGAGTTAATACAACGCTTGGGAGCAAATGGAATGAGCTATAATGACATTAGTAAAGAAATAAACATTACTAAAGCTAGCATCCATCATCACTTCCCTTCTAAAGAAGACTTAATTAACTCTCTTTTAATTCGCTACCGAACTGAATTTAAAACTTCACTAGATGAAATTCTAAACTCATCTGTTAAGCCAAGAAACAAACTGCAAAAACTTATGAGCATATTTGAAAATACTTTGTCTAAAGGTAATAAAGACCGAACTTGTCTTTGTGGCATGCTTTCTGCAGAATTATTTAGCTTAAGTGATGAAACAGCAAATTTAGTTAGAGAATTTTTAAATGATACTAGTGATGGAATTTATAAAATTTTAAAAGAAGGAAAAGAAGATAACTCTTTTAAGATAGAAGGAAATTTAAAAATTACTTCGGATCTCATTCTAGCATGCCTAGAAGGTGGACTTTTTATGGCAAGAGCAGAGGGAGGCCCTGAGCGTTTTCATAAGCTTTTAAAACAAATTGAGAAAACAATTACCTAAGGGTTAATAGCCAAAAATCAATCTTTCGATTTCTAAATTATAAGCTTGAGTTTATCAAACCTAAACTACTAAACTTACTTGATCTTTCTTTAATTTACTGATAAAAATCAGGCACTTTTAAATTATGAAAATAGCACTAATACATTTTGCTGCTGCACCTGTAGTGGGTGGAGTAGAAAGCGTAATGTCTCATCACGCGAAGCTTATGGCTAAAGCTGGGCACGATGTCACTATCATTGCAGGTAGAGGTGCTAAGACAACAAAAGAAATAAATTTTAAGCATCTTGCACTTATTGATTCACTTGAACCTGAAATTACTGAGCTTAAAAAAGAGCTAGACCAGGGAGTGGTCCCTGAAGACTTTACAAAAATTAAAGACAAAATTAAATCCAGCCTAAAAGAACAAATCAAGGACATGGATGCCGTTTTTGTGCACAATATTTTCACTATGGCTAAAAATTTAAGCCTAACTACTGCCCTACATGAATTAGTAAAAGAACTAAAAAAAGTTCAGTTCATTGCATGGCATCACGATTTAGCAGCTACTGCTAAAAGATATAAAAATGAATTGTATTCTGAATGGCCATGGAATTTATTATTCACCAAATTTGAACATCCTAACCTAAAACATGTTGCAGTATCGAATATGAGAAAAAAAGAAGTTAAGGATATTCTAAATATCAATGGAATTTCAGTTATTCCTTCTGGAATTGACAGCTACACACTTTATAAATTTGAAGAACAAAGTAAAGAAATCTTTGAAGAACTTTCTATTTTAAATCACTTTCCAATACTTTTACTACCCGTAAGAATTACAAGAAGAAAAAATATTGAATTGGCCTTAAAAATTAGCGCTGAATTACAAAAAATACTTCCCAACAGCACACTGGTAATTACAGGCCCTCCTGGTGCTCATAATAATGAAAATAAAACTTACCTTGAAGAACTACTAGAATTAAAAGATGAGTTAAAAGTTAATGCATATTTTTTATATGAGACGAGTAAAGGGTTTTTACCTGACGCTGTAATTTCCGACCTTTATACAATTACAGACATACTCTTAATGACTAGCACTGAAGAAGGCTTTGGTATTCCAATCCTAGAAGGCGCACTTAGTAGAACTCCAATTTTTTGCAGCGAACTAGAGCCTTTTAAAGAAATATCAAATGATAAATTAAATTTTTTCCAATTAGATGACAGCCCTAAAGAAATCGCTAAAAGAATTGCTAAGTTAATTAAACAAGACTCATCTTATGAGCTAAGACACGAGATTAAATCAAAATACGATTGGAATTCAGTCTATAACAATTTAATCGCCCCACTAATTAAAGAAAAATAAGCGACTAAAAAATGACCGTAAATAAATTTAAACCAAAGAAAAAAAAGCCTAGAATAGTTATCCCGATAACTCCGAACTGCAATATCGAATCACTATTAAGAATGGCAGATATTTTATCTGAATCAGATCCAGTAATGCTAATTGGCATTGTGCCCGTAGGAAAAGGAAAAAACCTAAGTAAAGGAGCTCATGTAGCTAGAGAACTTAGAGAGAAGATACAAAGCGTAGTAGATAGGGAAAAAGTATTCGCAAAACCTAGAGTAAGAGTCACGGATAACCCATGGCAAGCATTATGCGATGTGATTATAAAATCTAAGCTTAAGCTTTTAGTACTTGATAAAGAAAGTCAGCTAGAAGAACTTAAGATTAATGCAAAAAACTTAATGGAAAAATCCCCTTGCAGTTTTGCAATCATAAAAGGAGATTTTAGAAGGAAGATTAAGAATATCTCAATTCCTGTAAGAGCAAGTAGCAGACATAGTGAACTTGTATTTAGAACAGGAGTTAAAATAGCAGACTCTTGTAAGGCTAAAGTTAAAACTTTATATATTAAATCTGGCAAAGAGCCTTTTTTCGGCTTAGAGCAAGTTGCTAACGAGATGAAAAATGTTGATCATGAAAACATTACAAGCAAGAACTTAGATAAAGAAGTCTTAAAAAAGAAAATAACAAATAAAGTAAAAAACAGTGACTTAATTATTTGTGGAACTACATCTAACCCTACACGTTCTGAAAATTCATTCGGAGCTATTACAGATGAAGTTTTTAATAGAAGCAAAGTACCTGTTATTGCTATTAATACTTCTTTAAATGAAATAGAAGAAAGCACTCAAACTAGCTTTGATACAAGAGCAATCTCTGTATTAGTGGATAAATGGTTTGCTGAAAATACTTTCCATAGCGATGAATTCTCCAATATCAAAAAGCTTGTAGACTTAAAAAAAGAAAGAGGCTTAACGATAAGCCTTGCTTTACCAGCACTAAACGAAGAAAAAACAATTGGAAATGTAATTAAGGTCATACAAAAAGAGCTACAAAAAAAATACCCACTAATTGACGAGCTAGTTTTAATTGACTCAGACTCAAGTGATAAAACTAGAGAAATCGCTAAAAAACTTGGAGTTCCTGTATATATTCACCAAGAGATACTTCCTAAACACGGGGCAAGAAAAGGTAAGGGCGAAGCTTTATGGAAAAGTTTATATGTAACATCCGGAGATATTGTTCTTTGGGTTGATACAGATATAAGTAACTTTGATGCAAGATTTGTATATGGATTAATTGGACCACTTTTATACAGACCAAATCTGCAATTAATAAAAGCTTTTTACAGACGTCCTTTAAAATCAGAAAAAGGCTTACTGCAACACAACAGAGGTGGAAGAGTTACAGAGTTAACTGCAAGACCATTGTTAAATTTATTCTATCCTGAACTCTCTGGTATTATTCAGCCTCTTTCTGGAGAATATGGTGGAAGAAGAAAGGCCTTAGAGCAACTTGCTTTTACTTCTGGATACGGAGTAGAGACTAGTATTCTCATTGATTCCTTAACTAAATTTGGTCTAAATTCAATTGCGCAAACTGATATGATTGAAAGAGTTCATAACAATCAATCTTTAAGAGACTTAAGTAAAATGTCTTTTGAAATTATTCAGACTTTTGTTAGTAAGGCTGAGAAAAAATTTGGCTACGAGTTACTAAAAGATGTGAATAGAAGCATGAAAATGATTAAAGACAATAAAGATGGATATAGTCTGGTTATTGAAGAATTAGCAGAGAAACAAAGACCAGCAATGATAAAAATTCCTGAGTATGTTAAAAGACATCATAAAAAAACAAAGTCAGAAAGAAAGCTCGCTAAAAAAGTCTAATGCCTAAACTATACTTACTAAGACACGGTCAAACTGATTGGAACCTAGAAGGACGCTACCAAGGTCAAACTGACATTCCATTAAATGACACAGGCAAAGAGCAAGCCGAATTTGTATCCAAGCAATTAGAAAATGAAAAAATATCTGCAGTATATAGCTCTGACTTAAGCAGAGCTAGAGAAACAGCTAAAGCAGTTGCTAAAAAACACAACTTAGAGGTTATAGAAATTCCAGAACTAAAAGAAATAAATCAAGGCACGTGGGAAGGAATGCTTTATGAGGATATTAAAAAAAAATATGCTAAAGAACTTAAAGAAAGAAAAATAGACCCTATGAATATAGCTCCACCAGGTGGAGAAACTGTAAGAGAGTTTAAAAAAAGAATTCTTAGTGGCTTTAACTCTATTATTGAAAAACATAACAATAATGAGACCATAGCAATAGTTAGCCACGGTTTTACTACTGCAGTAGCTAAAACACATTTTTTAAACTTAGACATACAAGATGTATGGGATAACGTTCCACATAATACTGATATTACTGTAATAGATTTATAGTTGTCTTAGTCTGCTCTCGACAATATAATTAGCTACAGAACTTACATATTAACTTAAAAAAAACACTTCTATGGAAAAAAAGATTGAGCCAAAAAATATCGGCTTTATATCAACAAGATTTGCGGGCACAGATGGCGTCTCTCTAGAAACAAAAAAATGGGTAGATATTCTCGAAGAGCTTGGCCATAAATGCTTTTACTTCGCAGGACTTTGTGACAGACCAGATGAAATATCCTTAGTCTCTAAAAAAGCATTTTATAGAGACCCTGAGGTCTTAGAAAAACATTCACATTTTTTTGGCACATCCATGCGCTCAAAAGAAGACACAAAGTGGATTCATGACGAAAGAAAATCTCTTAAAAAGGATTTACACCAATTTATAACTAAATTCTCTCTAGATATGCTAGTACCTGAGAATTGTCTTACTATCCCAATTCAAATTCCACTTGGCCTAGCACTTACTGAAGTCATTGCAGAAACTGGAATTGCAACAATTGCTCATCATCATGATTTTGTTTGGGAGAGAAAAAGATTTTTAGTAAATGCAGTAAGTGACTACATAGACATGGCATTTCCACCAAACTTACCTTCAATTCAGCATGTTGTAATTAATTCGATAGCACAAAATGATTTAGCTTCAAGGTGCGGTATTGCATCAACTGTAGTTCCAAATGTAATGGACTTCTCTAAATGTGAAGTCGCTTTGGATGATAAATCACAATCTCTAAGAGAAAAACTTGGAATAGCTCAGAATGAATTATTCATTTTACAACCTACTAGAATAGTTCAAAGAAAAGGCATTGAGCATGCAATTGAATTAGTAAGCAGATTAAACAGGAAAGCTCACTTAGTTATTTCACATGCTTCAGGAGATGAAGGAGATTCCTATGCTGCAAGAATTATGGACTACGCAAGTCACATGAAAGTTAATCTAATATTTGCTTCTGACTTAATAGGAGAAGGAAATGAAGACAAGCCTTTTACTTTAGGAGATGCTTACAGATCTTGCGATTTAGTCAGTTACCCTTCTGAGTACGAAGGTTTTGGAAATGCTTTTTTAGAAGGAATTTATTTTAACAAACCTATTGTTGTTCAAAATTACACTGTTTACAGTACTGATATTAGGCCCTTAGGTTTTGATATGATTGAATTTGATAATTACATAACTGATAAAACTTTAGAGAAAGTAAGGAAAATATTAGACAATAAAGAAGCTCGAGATAAAATGGTTTCTAAAAATTTTGAACTTGCTAAAAAATATTTTTCATATTCAAAGCTTAGATACAAAATAAAAACTCTAACTGCTAATGCATTTGGTCCAGATAAGTCTTTAAAACCATAAAAAAACTACGCACTGGCTTCCTTAAACCAGGCAAACTGATATGCAGAAAGTTTAATATTTTTATATTTTTTAGAACTTATTAAATCTTCTGCTTCAACATCTAGTTCAAAATTAGTTTCTTGCTCTGAAATATTGCCTACAAAGGTTATTGATTTACCTTTTTCTTTAGAAGGAATCTTAACTACTACTAGCTTATCATTTTCTTTCTCAGTGCCTGTAAAATCCATAACTTCTAAACTTGGAGCAAAAGGATTAAAGGCAGATAAACTTGCTCTTTTCTCTAATAAATTTGAAATATTTTTATAAACTTCATTCTCTAGCTTAAGAGTTTTAATATCAAAACGTTCTCTATTAATTGTTCTATTTTCATCTAAGCCTGTAGGAGGTTGGTAATTACTAGTTCCTAATGCGCCGTTTATATAAATACCAGGCAAGCCTCTTGGAATTAAACCTAGTGCAAAAACTAAGAGATACTTATCTAATTCTATTTTACTAACTTCATTACCATTATTAATACTAATATTTATTAAGTTCCAAGGAGTAGCACAAGCTTCATAAACTATTTTTTTACCTCCTGGTAAAATTGCATAATTAGCTAAGGCTTTATGTTTTTCAACTAAATAATTTCCAAACTTTTCTATTTCAGATTCCGGAAGAACACCTCTTAAAGGCTTCATACCTAGACCATCATGGCTACCTAGAACTGTAATAAACTGCTTACCCTTTACAGTGGATAGAGTTTTTAACCAGTTATTGTAATATTTAGCAGTTTTAAAATGCACTGCATGAATAGCTAATGGAAAATGAGTAAACTGATACACTAAATCAGATTCAGGCTCAGTTACAGTCCCTAAATATTTAAAAGCATTTTCTTGTTTTTCATTAACTTCAGCAACTGTAACGATTCCAGCTTCTAATAATTCCAATGCTAAATAAATACAGTGAATTAATTTATGGGTTTGTTTTTCATGTAAGGAACTAGAACCTAGGATTTTCCAAAGATATCCAATAGCATCTAATCTAATGTATCTTGCTCCTTTTTCTTTATAGAAAAGTAAAATTTTAATTACTTCTAAAAAAACTTCCTTATTTTTAAAATTTAAATCAACTTGGCGTGTTTGTTCTTCGCCTTTAGAATTCAGGCCTCTTGAAAAAGTTGTCCAGACATATCCTTGCCCTAAGACTTTTCCCTCTAAGTGTTTCTCAGCTCCTAGCATTGCTTTATAACTAGCATTTTCTAGTTCATAAACTACATAAGGTGTTAAAACTGGATTTGCTCTTGGCCTAGCTAACTTTTCTAAGTCTAGATTACTAGGCTTATTATCTTCAGTGTAAGTAATAACAAAATCTTTATATAGATTATAATCATTACTATTTATAAAATTAGAGATTAAAGCTTTTTGTACTATTTCGTTATCTACAGATGCATGATTTGCAACAAAATCAAACATCAAATCATACTTCGCACTTAACTCACTAATCTCGTCCCAGTTCCCATTTCTAGTATCAACTTGATAGTAATCTTTAACTGAAAAACCTCTATCAGTATCCCAAGGATAAAATGGTAAAAGATGAATACTTGAAAAAACTTTCTCAAAAGGAATTTTAGATAAAGATTTTAATGGACTTTCTTCATTACTACTATTGTAAAATGTATCGGCATAACAAATAAGATTTACATCTTTTTCAGAAATAACTTTTTTAGTTATTTTATCATCTAAGCTATTGCTAACTCTTTTTAACGACTTAAGACTTGAGATTAAAGACTCAACATCAGTATAAAGTTCTCTTAAAGAACTTTCTAATTTATCCCAATTATTCATTTAAATATTATATAGAATTGAACTACTAGAAAAAAGACTTTATTTTTGAGATTACTCCCTTTTTATTTAGTATTTTACTTGGTTCTTTACTAACAGTATTCTCTAATTCTATTCCAGTATTGGAGGCAAAATACTCTAATGCTTGTGTAGCTTCAAACATAGTAGAAAACCTATCTTTTGTTTTCTTCTCACAACAGGTCTCAACAAACTCTTGATACCATTGTGGTATTTCTTGATTTACTTTCCTAAGCTTAGGCACTGGCTCTTTAAAATGCATAGTTGCTACTGCTACATAATTTGGATTTTCAAAAGGTTTTAAAGCAGAAATTAGCTCAAAAGCTATTATACCTAGAGAATAAATATCCATGTATTTCGTTGGACCTTCTCCTCTAAACTGCTCAGGTGCCATATAATAAGCAGTTCCTACAGTTTCCCCTGTTTTTGTTAAATCCATTTTGAATGTATCACTCTTTGATAATCCGAAATCTGTTATCTTAGCATTACCTTGTACGTCTAAAAGAATATTAGATGGTTTTAAATCTCTGTGAATAACTCCATTAAGATGGGCATATTGCATTCCTAAGCTTATTTGATGAATTAATTTTACTGCATTATTAAGACTAAAAGCTCCTTCTTGCTCTATTTTATCTTCTACAGTTCCCCCCTCTAGAAGTTCCATTATTAAATAGCACATATCATCACTGATCCAGTTACTATCAACTAGTCTAACAATACTTTGGTGTTCTAATAATTTTAAAACTGAAAGCTCTGTTTCTAATCTTTGTCTTGTTTCTTTATCATTTAATAGATCGGATCTTGTTACCTTTAGGGCAAATTTTTTATTATCCGCTGAGCGAACCTGATAAACATTACCCATACCACCAATACCTAGTAGTTTTTCGATTCTATACTTACCAGCTAAGGAGTTAGCTAATTCCGCTATTTCTTGCTGATGCTCTTGGGTTATTAAATCCATGCATATTATATCGGCTGAACTAAATATTTTATTTAAAAGGATTTTTCTATTTACTAATTTAAAAAAACTTGAATTATTTAAGCAGTAATTACGTATACTTACTAGGAAGTAATTTATAAGACTGCTTTTAAGCTCTTATTAAGAATTTTCAATCTTTGCAATAACAACACATATTTAATATCTTTTTGTTAGTACGACTAGAATGAAACAAGGTTAGGTGAAAGGATTGGAGAAATCGCTTCAGCAGAACAAATCATTACTGTGGTATTCGATCCAACTAAAGAAGCGAAAGATAAATCTAATACGGATCAAAGTGAATCCAATTCAGATTCTCAAGGCCTTCTTTTTGAAATTTAATGATAAGCTTGTCATTATTCGGTTATAAACTTAGTCTAGCTACTACTCTTTCTTATCGCTTTTACCTAATTCTATTAGTTTTTTCTCGAGCTTAATTGTTTTTGTATAATCAATAGGTTCTATATCAAATCCTGTATTGAACTCAATACTTCTTTCACTCTCTTCATCTGATTTCCTACCAATTAAAACCATGTGAGGAAATCTCATATTCTCTCCCCAAGCTTTTTTTGCAGAATCAAAATCCTTAAATGTTGCACTAATTACTGTAACTTCTGATCCAGCTGCTCTCATATTTTTCACTATTTGAGGAAGTCTTGCTTCTAAAGTCTTGCATGGAGGACACTTAGCAGGAACACTAATTTCAATCATAAAAGCTTCATCAGGTCTTTGTCTAATATACTCTACAACGTCTGCTCTACTTTTAATATTAACAGTTAATTCTTGAACTTTTATTTCAAGATTTCTAGTTTTTTCTAATCTAAAACTTTTATCATTATTTTTCACAAAAACTCCTAACTCCCCTGCACGAAAAGACAGGGCAGTATCTGGAGGTTGTAGAAATTCATATTGCATATCTTGATTTGTATTTGGGTCTTTGTAAAAAAACTTAGTGCCAGGTTTTACATAACTTAAATCTATATCTTGTTTTATTGTTTGTTTAGCTTTTGGTTTTAAGCCTCTAGTTTTTGCTTGAGTCTCTATTAATCCATTTTTTTGTTCTGTCTCTACTTCCGCTTTTTGTTCTACTTTACCAAGTGGAGTACAGGCCCCTCCCTCTTCACAAGCAGTCCACATATTGCCTTGAATTTTAATATGTTCTGGATCAACTTTTAATTCACTAGCTTTTTCTAAAATCTCTTTTGGAATTGTTGGTTTTTTAGCATTAGGAAGTTTTAATTCATCCTCGGTTTCCACACCGACATCACTCCTAGATATATTCTCACCATGTAAAACCCTTGCCATATCTATGTTATGAAAACTATTGATATATTCGGTTCAAATAAAAAAAAGCGGCTTAATAGCCGCTTTTTAAAGTGTTTTAATTAATTGATTTAAGTAATTAAGAACAAATAAACACAGATTTAATAAACCTTATAAAAAGCTTATTTAGCTGCTTTTCTCTCTTGTGATTCCTTAATTACAGCATCAGAAATATTCTTTGGACATGACTCGTAAGACTCAAATTCCATTGAGAACTGACCTCTACCAGAAGTCATTGTTCTTAAATCTCCGATATATCCAAACATTTCAGAAAGTGGAACTGATGCTTTAACTCTAGAGCCTGTTGGTCCAGGTTCTTGAGACTTAATCATTCCTCTTCTTCTGTTGATATCTCCAATTACATCACCAATGTGATCCTCTGGAGTAAATACATCTACTTTCATCACTGGCTCAAGTATTTGAGGACCAGCTTTAGGAAAGCATTCTCTATAAGCAGTTTTTGCTGCAATTTCAAAAGCTAGAGCAGATGAATCAACCGCGTGAAAAGCACCGTCGTAAAGTGTCACTTTAAAATCCATACAAGGATAACCTGCAAGAACTCCTTCATCCGCAGCTGTTTTAAAAGCATTCTCTACAGCATTCCAGTATTCTCTAGGAACTTTACCACCAACAACTTTTGATTCGAATTCATACCCAGCACCTGCTTCAAGAGGCTCAACTATGAAATCGATCTTAGCAAACTGCCCAGAACCACCACTTTGTTTTTTGTGCGTGTAAGAATCATCAATCTTTTTAGTAATAGT
>CAYOZL010000034.1:13667-24595 GCA_964408435.1 uncultured Bdellovibrionales bacterium
GCTTCCATTGCAACATCGTCTTGCTCAAGCACAGTTTCTACTAACTCTTCTCTATACTTCGCGATATCATCAGCCATATCAGCTGGTGGGTCTTGAATTTCATACTTCATTGGGTCACCACTTGAATCCCAAACCCAAGCTTTTTGAGTTAGAAGATCAACTACTCCAACAAAATTCTCTTCAGTTCCAATTGGTAAAACCATTACTAATGGCTTAGCCCCTAGAACTTCTTTAATCTGATCTACAACTCGGTAAAAATCAGCACCAAGTCTATCTAGTTTGTTTACAAAAATTAATCTTGAAACTTCAGATTCGTTTGCGTATCTCCAGTTAGTTTCTGATTGAGGCTCAACCCCACCAGAACCACAAAATACTCCAACTCCTCCATCTAAAACTTTTAAACTTCTATAAACTTCAATTGTAAAATCTACGTGACCAGGAGTATCAATAATATTAAGTCTATGATCATCCCAAAAACAACTAACAGCAGCAGACTGAATCGTAATTCCCCTTTCACGTTCTTGGTCCATAAAATCGGTAGTAGCCTCACCATCGTGAACCTCTCCAATCTTATGAATTTTCCCAGTTAAACTTAAAATCCTCTCAGTAGTAGTAGTTTTTCCTGCATCTACGTGAGCAAAAATTCCGATGTTTCTATATGTGCTTAAATCTGCCATTTTTTTGTGTAATTATAGGTTTATAAATCTTGAGTGCGTTGGTATCATAAATAATAAATTAGTAAAATGTCTATCTATTATTTCTGGCCTAAAATTTAGACTATTTTAAGGATTTTAGGTCTAAATCTTAATCTTGGTCTTAATCCTAGTCTTAATCTTACTTATTGCTGTCTTCTTCCTACAAACTACACTTAATTACTTGCAAATAGAGACCAAATGTTTTAATTCTCTTAATCCCACGATCTTTAAATAAATCAATCAAATATGAGTTTGCTTAGCCCTTAGGAAGGCTTGTATTTTTCCCAAAGGCTAAGCGCACAGTAAACAATGTTTTAATTTTAACCTAGAGATATCCAATAGCGTAGACAGCAACATACTCTCTATGCTGTTGGAAGGACGTAGGTGAATACTAGTTTTTTGCGATGTTGGAACATCGCAACACCTAATAGGAAAATTCTTCTAACAGTAGGTATCGCAATAACCTGTCATTTTGACAAAGTTGTAATTTCCAATTGGAGAATTAGAAGATGACAGTTAACTTAAAAGGCCCTGGTTTCAAACAAACTAAGGGACACCAACAAGGAAAAAAATCTTTTCATGAAATTGGTTTCTTTACAGGACAACCAATTGGCGAATTCGCCTACGAAGAAGGAGACGAACGCAACGATGACGGATTATCTCCAATGGAAAGATTACTAAAGCACATGTCTGAATCAGGTCACTTTGATGTTGTCGAACTTTCGACGTGGGACCTAGACTTACGACGTGCAGACGACGATACAGGCGCTGAAGAATACGCCAGGGAACTTTACGCAATGGCAAACAAGTACGACCTTGGCATCGCTTCATTGGCTACCCATTTACAAGGTCAATGCCTTGGTGACCGCGCAAGCTTGAAAACTATTCAATTTCAAGGTGGCGACATCATGGGGGCATACCAAAAATGGCTTGACGAAGACAACGTCCCACCAGAAGACGATCCTTACTTCGTTCCCGAAGAAGTAGCAGAGATGTCACGGAAGCTGGCAGTAAAAGATCTTATTGCTTCTGGACGTCTTGCCTTTTTCCTTGGCAATCTACAAAAACGGGAAGTTCCAGTTTCGAGCTTTGTTGGCTCGGCAGGAGCTTGGGATGACATCTTTGATTTTCCTCCTCGTCCAACAGTTTGTGGAGACAAGGGAAAAGGCAAATCAATTGAAATTGGCAACCGAGCCGATTTCGCTTTGAAGGTCATCATCAAACGCTTTACAGATGTTTGGGACTACTACAAGTCGCGTGGCATCAAGTTTGGCCTGGAATCACACCCAGGAGAAATCGCTGCTGGGGACATCACTTCAACTGAACGATTCCTACTTGCAACCGATGAAGCCGGATACAACGGCGTTGTTGGACTAAATTTTGATGCTAGTCACCTTGTGTGGCAAGACATCGACCCAATTGAGTTCATCAAGAAGTTTATCTCTTACATCTGGTCTGTTCACCATAAAGGCGTACAGATCCGAAGTAACCGACGTTCAGCTTCCGGTGTCAATGGTGGTTGGTCTGGCTTTGGTGACGATCAGAGATATTGGGATTTCGTCTACGCTTCTTCCGACCGCGACTCTACGAATCCTGAGGAAATCGTCATCACTCTGAACCAACTTGGTTACAGCGGTGCACTGACTATCGAAGGAGAAGACACTGGCTTCGCTTTAAGAGATGCAATCCCAAAGGCTGCCGAAAGACTTGCTGAAATCGACCTTACTCCTTCTGAAGGACTATTCGACAAAGCATTTGCGGCGACCTCTTAGCTCTAAGAGTGCCCTTGAGCTCCGCACACGGTTTAAACACTGTGCGCGGAGCCCTTATAAATTTTCATAGCTCATTAAAAACTTAACACGAATAGATAAAAGCTAAATGCCATTGAAGTATATTCATTACTTCAATGGCGAAAGCCTCAATGTTTTTCCTCGTTTTAATCTCTTAGCTAAACCCACAGAGTAAAATTATGCATGAGAAAATCTTACGCCATCATCTATGGGCCATAATTATTGGTCTTTCTTCTACAGTCTTAACTCTACTTTGCCTCGTATCTATCTGGCATTACTCTTTAGTAAATTCAGACACAGTAAATTTCAAAGAGACAGCGACAGAAGTAGTTGAATCAGAAATAAGACCAAAAGAATTCACTCTTGATTTCTTTGATAAAGCAGAAGATGTACTTGGAGATGATTACTCCTATGCAATTTCATATGCAAGAAAAAAAGTCCAGATAGGAATTAATGATTACAAAAATGGTTTTATAGAGAAAGAAAGGAAACGTTATGTAGAGGACTACAAACGAAACAAACAAGAAGCTAAGATCATTGAAGTTGAGATCAATGAAACTACAAAAGTTGAAACTCGAACCTACAACACAAGTTACGACATTCCAGAAGAGATATCTTACGACTCCTGCAACTTTAATGATCAAGAAAGAAAGCTCGTTGAAGAATGCAAAGAAATAATTACGAAAGTTCTTGGCAAAGAAAATGAGATTGTTCTAACTTTTGAAAAAATTAAAATTGCTAAGATGCAACATGATTTGCGTTACAAGGTAGACGATAGAATATTCATAAGATTTGGAACAATCAAGCCTAAAGACAGGAATAACGAAGCTGTAGTTCTTCTTTCTGACCAACTCTTTATCACTTCACCTTTTTACGACAGAAAAAAGCAAAAAATGATTATTTGTTGGGTTATTCTTGAAGAATATTACCACGCACTTGACCCGATACTTAAGTATTCTAGCTATAGATTTAAATAGGTGTTTTTAGAAATGTATTTTTAAGCTTTCGCTATCTTCTCTTACTAGGCTTAACCACTGCTCCAAGTCTTACCTCATCTCTTTTCGACCTAAACTCAGTTTTAGATGCTTTTTCAATGCTCTTTAATAGCTCTCTACTAACCTGCATTTCAGCTTTTGGACTATATGGTAATTGAACATAGATCTCTCTAGAGAATGATACTGAGTTATTGTGTGCATTAATAGAGCTTTCCATTTTAGTGCTAGGAGCAACAATTAACTCTATAATTTTTTCATATTCTTTATTTGAATATTCACTTTTATTCATTGAACTTATTACTGCTTGTGCTCTTTCACTTAAATTTAAATTGCTTATACTTTTTAAGAAAAATTTTGCATTATCACCAAGATAATTTTGAATTGAATGAGCATGTCTAGTCATTGGCAATTTAACTACCCTGGCTGGTTTTAACTTACCTTCACCATTAGAGAGAGACTTAACTCTTTCTCTAATAGCCACTGGCAATCCCATCGCAGCTACTCCATCATTAACATACCGATGCTCTACTGCATTTATCTCCTCAGGCCAAAGTCTATTAGGAGTTCCAAAAGAGGTTATATTTATTCTTGATGCAAACTGCTTCCACTCACTTTGATTCATAGCCGATTCCATTTCGGATAAAACATCTTCAGCTATTAAATTCCCTTGGCTATATAATAAAAGATCTATTGGCCTATTATCTTTCATCCGAGAGATAAGACTACGAACCAAATTAGTTGCAACTGATTTTTCAAATTCAATTCCTTTTCCACTATGCAAAACAGAAACAATACAATTTCTTATATCCTTTAAAACACCTTCGGTATTATTCGGTATAACTTCAACTTCCCTTCCAGAAATATTTGCTTTTAATTGAGCCATATTATGAATACTGTTTGGCGTCATATTCATTCCGCCCAAAGAAATAACTGGATATGGGGAATAATTATTGGGAGCTTCTATACCTTCTTCTGGCTTCACTCTATAGGGCTGATTGATATCTAAGTCGTGATCTGGATAACTTGGACTCTGTTGTAATACTAACTGCGGCATACTTAAGTTATTAGCAAAGAAGACAAATATGTGATTTCACTAATTTATTTACTAAAAAGAGGAAGTCATTAACAAGAAAGTTTAACAACATTCCTTTCTTTACCGTCTTTAAAAGCTCTTAAATTTAAAATTACATCCTTCAAAAGCCTAGTTCTTGCTTGAACTGAAGTCCAAGCGATATGTGGAGTAATAAAAGATGAGCTATTAAAAAGCGGGTTATCTGCTACTGGTGGCTCAACTGCTAAAACATCTAAATATGCAGCAGCTATTTGGTTTTGATCTAAAGCATTAGCTAAATCTTGCTCGTTTACCAATGGTCCTCTACCAGTATTAATAAGTATTGAATCTTTCTTCATTAAAGATAAGGTATCTTTATTAATAATCTCTTTAGTATTTTCATTTAAAGGACAATGTAGTGTAACAATATCTGCCCTCTTTAAACATTCTTCGAAACTAGGCCTTGATTCCTCATAACTTCTATTAGGTAAAGCTGGAATCAATATTTCCATTTCAAAAGCTTTTGCAATTTGTTGAACTTTTTTCCCTATTCCTCCTAGGCCTACAATACAAATTTTAATTGCAGAAAGCTCTTGGTGATTAGCTAGTGGCAATGAGAATTTTTTAGAGCTAGACCAAGTTTTTGATAACTCTCGATACTCATCTAAACGAGTATAGTGATATGTGATATAAGCGAATACTAATTGAGCTACCGATAAACTTGAGTAGGCAGGCACATTAGTAACAACTATGCCTTTTTTATCACAAGCTTCTAAATCTACATTATTAACTCCTGTTGCAGAGACTCCAACGTATTTTATATTAGGCGCTTTATCTAAAAATTCACTATCTATCAGGTATTTATTAACTATTACAGCATTTGCATCTTTTGAACGTTCAAAACCTTCTTCTCTTTTTGAACTAGAATAGGAAGTAAATTCTCCTAATTCATTAATTGCATTCCAGCTTAAGCCATCAAAGCTTATTGCTTCAACATCTAAGGCTACTATTTTCACTCTTTTTTAAGTTCCTTCTTAAGTTGAAAAGCAACACACAAGAAAACTATCTCAATTAGGATAAAGAAATAAAATAGCTTTTTAAGCACTGAGCTTACTGTAGTCCAAGTTTCTTTACCGGGTTCTATAATATGAAACATCTCAACATATATTATCTCACTAGCAATATCTCCTGAATCTGTTCTACTAGTACTAGACTCAGCTAATCTCTCAGAAGCCCCTTTAGGAAAATAATTTACTAAATATCCTGATATTCTGACTTGGTCTCCAGGCTTTACTCTATTAATTTTTTTTATGAGATAATCTCTATCAGTTACTAAATGATTATTTGAAATCTTATTCCCATCAAAATTCTTTTGATACTTTTTATATTCTCCAAACTCATAGAAACAAGTAGAAGCTTTATTCCAGAATTTTATTTTTCTAAAAGCAGAACTTTTTAAATTATCTCCCCACGTAAGGCATAAATCTTTTAAATCGATGCTTCTGTTATTTCTATAGCCGTCTAGCATATTTGAAATATCACTATGCGAGACAACAAGACCATTAATGCTATACTCAGAAAGAGGTTGAGCTACGTATTCTTTTTCATCAAATCTAAATTGAAAGTTCTCTATCGAAACTTCTTCTTGCTCAGGCTCTTCATATAAAGACTCATGAATATCTCTTACAAAAGGCATTCCTTTTGTTTTGTAACTAGCATAAAGCCAAGCTACCCCAAGTAAGACTATTAAATAAATTAAATATTTTGATATATCTTTCATGATATAATTTTCTTCTTCTAGATTTTTATCTTATAGATTCTATAATCGTATTGTTGTATTTTTTTACATTATTTCTCTATTCTTAGCTACGAAAATTAACGTCAGCTATGACTACTTATTATCTTCTGATTTATTCTCAACAGGTATCATTCTGTATTCAATCTGAGGTATGATTATGAAAGAAAGCACTTTAGTAACAAGCGCTAAGTAAAATAAGCTACTAAATAAATAGTTAAGCTTAGACCAAAGCTTATTACTAACTTTAACAATTTCAAATTTTTCTACAAAGACAACTTCACAAGCACCATTACCAGTATCTGTTCTTACAGTGCTAGTCTTTCTGAGCCTCTCTGAATATCCTCTTGGGAAATAATCTACTAACATCCCAGATAATTTAATTTGATCTCCCACTTTTACAGACTTAATTTTTTTTCTTACAGATTTTTTATCTGAAAGCAGATGGTTATTTGATAACTGATGAGAGTTAAATTTTTTTACTACATTGGGGTCTGAGTATCTATAAAAGCAGGTCCAAGGCGCACTCCAAAATTCTAGCTTTCTAAAAGCATTATTTTTAAGATTATCTCCCCAAATCACACAAAGATCTTTAAAATCAACCGACTTACTATCGTGATAAGCATCTGCAATACTACTAATATTATTATGAGTAACAATCATTCCACTTAGTTCATAATCAAACTTTGGTTGTATTAGATACTCCTTATCAAAATATTCGAATAAAAAACTACGTCTGCTAGTTTCTGTTTGGACAGGCTCAACATACATCCTGCTACTTATTTCACTTAACTTGGGAAAGGCTTTAATTTTATATTTTGAAAACTGCCAACAAATAAAAAAGAATAAAAGCAATAAACTAATTGCTCTTGAAATTTTTTTAAAGTTTAAAGTTTTTGCCATAAAGACTCTAAGCTAAGATTACTGTTATTTACTAAAGACTGTTCCACTACTGGCTTAGGCTGCACTAAACTCATAGACTTATCTACAAAAAAATCTGCCACTCCATAACCTAGAGAAAAATTATTTTTGTTATCGCTAAAAGCCATCTTAAGACCAAAGCTCTCTCCAAAAGTAGACTCTAGAGCAGAAGAATAAACTATTTTCATATCGCTTTTCTCTCTCCACTCCAGAAACTCTTGATAGCTCCCTAGCCTTAAAGGCTTAACTACAACATAACCATCCCAATCTTCTACTTTGCTTAAGTCTTCAAATCTAGAAACTGACTCATCTAATGCGATTTTAGTTTTAAACTCTTTTGACAAACTCAGCATTTCATTAAATTTATTAATAGCTAAAGGTTGTTCAATAAACTCAATAGCCCTTCCTTCGCAAAACTCTAACCACTTTTTTGCTTTATTAAGACTCAAACCAGCATTAGCATCTAATCTAATTTTTATATCTTTATAATTTAATAATTGCTCTAGAACCTCTTTCTCATTTTCATAAATTCCAATTTTCCATTTAAAGCTTCTAAAACCTAGAGAATAGTATTCTTTAATTTTCAGGACTGCTAAATCGCCAGCTGGCAACAATTTAGTTAATTGCATATTTGGTCTAACAAAATTTAAATCTTTAGAAATAAAAACAGATTCAATTGCAGACATAGTAGAATAATGGGTAGAATAATAAGGAAGATTTCCTATAATATTTTTATCAATTTGCTTTGGTAATGACTTTAAAAATCCTAAACTTTGCTCTAAAGTTTCAGTACCAAAATAATCCATAATTAGAGCTTCTGCAAAATCATCCCCTATGCGTATTACAACACCAAGTCTTTCAGAGATTACTCCTCTAGACATTTTGATCGGGGTTTTAAGTTTTCTTTTATAAGGTTTAAAAGAAAGTTCTAGCATTTATGCTTTTTTCTCAAAGTAAATTAGGTCTACATAAACGCCTGCTGCAAGTAGTAAGTTCTTTGCTTGCAAAGACAAATTAGGATCAAGAAATTCTATTTCAAAATTATCAGAATCTGTAAAAATCTCTTTTACTGCCCCACTCCAAACTTTTCTAATTTCAGCAACTTTCTTGCCATTTCTCTTAACTGGAAAAGTCCAAATTCTCCAAAAAGGAGAAGAAACACTATAGCTCTCACCACTAGGCAAACTAAGACTGAATTTTTTATTTACAAGTGCAAATTTCTTTTTTATTTGCCCTATCTGTTCTCCCGCCTCATTAGTTAGATTTAACTCTCTAAAATAAAAACGAAAAGGATTAGTCACCTTACCAACTTGCTCCCTGTCTGAATTAAAAAGTTTAAGCTCAAAAGTACGCCAATGCCCTAAAAAATTTCTCATAAGAAAATCAAAAGCACCTTTACCCTGCTCAGAAACAAATCCAATTTGCTTCCCATCCCCAGCTTGAACCTCATACTTATTACGACTCTCAACCCCAAGTAATTCAGCCATTTCTTTACGCTGAAATATCTTAATCAAACTCTCATTCTTTAAAGCATCTATAAGCATTTGATTTTATTAACACGTTTAGTGAAGATTCTAAAAGCGCACATTCTAGAACCGTCACAGAACAGGGGTATTGGGGACGGTTCTAAAAGTAGGTGCTCTAGAACCGTCCCAGAAATAGGGTTTTGGGGACGGTTCTAGAATGTGTTGCTATAAAAATGGCCGTGTTACCAACGTCCTAATCAAGTGTAATTACCTCCGTCCTAAGTGCGGAGCTTAAAAACTAGGATTTTAGACAATATTTTAGAAAATGTAGTGTCTAGGAAACCGTCGTTATTACTGTTATACAATAGGGATAATGCTAGAAAAACTTAGAAAAATACTGCAGGAAAGGATACTTTTAATTGATGGCGCTATGGGCACCATGATTCAAGGGCATGAATTAGGGGAAGAAGAATATGCGGGGCATATTCATGATCATACTTGTTCACTTAAAGGCAATAATGACATTTTGACTCTTACTCAACCTGAGATAATTAAAGAAATACATTGTAAATTTCTAGAAGCTGGTTGCGATATTGTTGAGACTAACACTTTTAACTCTACAGGCGTTTCTCAAGCAGATTATGAAACTGAGAATTTAGTTTATAAGTTAAACTATGAATCTGCAAAATTAGCGAAAGAGGCTTGTTTGAATTTTAATTCTAAAGACAAGCCAAGATTTGTTGCTGGTGCGCTTGGGCCAACTAGTAAAACAGCTTCAATTTCACCAGATGTAAATAATCCTGGATTTAGAGCAGTAAAATTTGATGACCTAGTAGAGACTTATTTAGAGCAAATTAATGGTTTAGTGGACGGTGGTGCAGATATTTTTCTAATTGAAACGATCTTTGATACCCTAAATGCAAAAGCTGCAATTTTTGCAGTTGATAAATACTCTAGAGAAAAGAAAAAAGAAATTCCTGTAATGATCTCAGGAACTATTACTGACCAAAGTGGCAGAACACTTTCTGGACAAACTACAGAAGCATTTTTTATTTCAATATCTCATGCTCCTAACTTACTTAGTGTGGGCTTAAATTGCGCACTTGGAGCAAATCAGATGAGACCTTTTCTGCAAGACTTATCTAATATTGCCTGGTGCCCAGTTAGTGTTTATCCAAATGCGGGGCTTCCAAATGAGTTTGGCGAATACGATGAAACTCCAGAAGAGTTTGGAAGAAATATTGAAGAATTTCTAAAAAGCGGTTTTGTAAATATAGTTGGTGGATGTTGTGGAACTACACCAGAGCATATTGCAGAAGTTGCAAGGGTTGCCTCAAAACACAGCCCTAGAAAATATAAAGAAAAACCTAAAAAGCTTTTCTTAAGTGGGCTTGAGCCAGTAATCTATAATAAAGAATCTAACTTTATGAACATTGGGGAGAGAACCAATGTTAGTGGCTCTAGGAAATTTGCAAAATTAATAATTAATGAAAACTTTGATGAAGCCCTAGAAATTGCAAAAAACCAAGTAGATGGTGGAGCACAAGTATTAGATATAAATCTTGATGACGGCTTACTTGATGCCAACGAACTAATGCCAAAGTTTATAAACTTAATGGCATCTGAACCTGATATTGCAAGATTGCCATTTATGGTTGATTCCTCAAAGTGGTCTGTTCTTGAAGATGGCTTAAAGTGTTTACAAGGAAAAGGAATTGTAAATTCAATATCGCTTAAAGAAGGTGAAGAGCAATTTATTGAGCAAGCAACTTTAGTAAAGAGTTACGGTGCTGCAGTTGTGGTAATGGCTTTTGATGAACAAGGTCAAGCTGATACTTTTGAGCGTAAAGCTGAGATTTGTAAAAGAGCATATGACATTTTAGTTGATAAAGTAGGTTTACCTGCTGAAGATATTATTTTCGACCCTAACATTCTTACTGTTGCTACCGGGATTGAAGAGCATAATGATTATGCAATTAACTTTATAAAAGCCACTACGTGGATTAAAGAAAATTTACCTTATGCAAAAGTAAGTGGTGGAATAAGTAATATTTCCTTTTCTTTTAGAGGCAATAACCCTGTTAGAGAAGCAATGCATTCTGCGTTTTTATATCATGCAATTAAAGCTGGGCTTGATATGGGAATTGTAAATGCTGGGCAATTAGAAATTTATGAAGAAGTTCCTAAAGACTTACTAAAAGCTGTTGAAGATGTT
>CAYOZL010000035.1:0-24121 GCA_964408435.1 uncultured Bdellovibrionales bacterium
TCAATTATGCTTATTCCAGCACTGCTATTAATAATAGTTGCGGCATGAAGCTGGTCCTCATCAAAAAGATTTATTTCTTGTGAGTTCCCTCTTTTGAATTCAAGTCCACACCAGTAAGAATTGTCTTTGTCTTTGAGGTAGACTTCAATAGAGTCTTCTCGAAGTATTACCGTTACGGATTTCAGGTCAAAAAGTATTTCCCCAGATTCAAGCCCTGTAACTTTAATTTTCTTTTTAGACTTTTTCTGTTGAAATTTTATACTTTCTACTTCGAAAGCTACTAGTGGTTCCAGGCTACCTTCTTTTCTTATTTCCCAACTAGGATTTTGAACTACCTTATCTGAAGCTTCGGGACCAGTTATCCTATTTGTCAATTATTGTGCATTCTTTTTTTAGTAATATCTTTCTAAGATTTCTAGACTGAAGTCTGAGTGAGTAACTAAGTGTAAGAAGAAGGAAAACTTAATACCTCTAAATTTAAGATTGTAAAGCGTATCTAATACTTTCAATCATTTCTTTATTGCCAATATAAATTGAAGACCTTTGATGAGGTTTTTTAGGAACGATATCTGTAATCTCAACACCTTTCTCGTTTATAGCAACTCCGCCTGCTTCTTTTGCAATCATTGCTACAACGTCGCACTCATACATCAGCCTTAACTTACCATCAGGCCTATTCTTCTTAGGGTCTGAGTGGTTTACAATTGCGGGGTAGAAAAATATTCCACCGTTATGAAGTAATCTATGGAAATCTACAGCTAGTGCTCCAGTGTAGCGAAAATTGTATGCATCTTCGTTTTTATCAATCCAGTCTTGAATTTTTTTTGAAAAAGTATGTCTATTTCCTGCGTTCCAAGACATTTCCCATGTTTTTTTATTTTCTGGGAATTTTAATTTAGTTGGTCTTACATAAGTGTTGGTTTGATCTAGTAGAAATCTCCAGCAGCCAGCATTTCTAAGAGCAAAAGTTAAATCTCCTGAAGGAAGTAAAAACATTCCCGAGGCGATAAAATCTTTTCCAGCTCTAAGATGGTTGTCTTCTTTCCCGTCTAAACTCTTTTTAGCAATTCCAAACATAAAACCAACAGGTAAACTATGTTTGATATTACTAGAGCCATCTAGTGGATCGAAATAAACAAAGTATCTTCCATCAGGGTTGAGATCTATTATTTCTTCTTGTTCTTCACTTATCGCTTGAATTACTTGGTTGCTGCCTTTTAGGTTGTGAACGACTATATTATGGGCTTGAACATCTAATGCCATAACGTCTTCGCCTTGAACGTTTGTTTTGCCAGCTTCACCTAAATTCTGCTGCATAGCTCCATTAATATAAGCTTCTCTAATCTGCTTGGCAGCAGTTAGAATTGATTCCATTAAAATTAAAAAATTAAGAGTACGACCATGCTTTTGTTGATGGTTGAGCAAAAAACTCATAAACGAACTTTCTAGTTCCATTAGGTCTCCGTTTCTGTCTTGTTAAGATTATTTTGGGCAATTGTTTTTACAACACCAAGCATACTATTCAGTCCTAAACCTTTTCCCATAGATACGCTGTTGCCAAAAACTTTTTTAACTATATCTGGGTCTGAGTTTATAATATCGTTCAGGTTCTGATTTGAAAAGCCTTCGTCTAAAATTACAGCAAATGCTTTTGCTGAAATGCCTTGTGGGTTTGTTACTGCAAAATAAAACTTAATTGTTTGATCTGAATTTACTTTATAAAAAGCATAGGCTTCTGATTCACAAGCTGGGATTTTATGCGATTCAGGGTATGGGGCGCTTGCTATTTCATTGGGAACTTCTATGAAGCTATCTGCGTACTCTATTAATGTATCAGCTTTTAATTCCTGATTAGAGTTTAAATCTTCTAGAATTGAATCTATTTTATTTTTCAAACTTACGTCCTATTCTATTTTTCGATAGGGACACCAACAGCATTGCCCCATTCAGTCCAGCTACCGTCGTAGTTCCTAACCTTATCGAATCCTAATAAGTAAGTTAGAACAAACCAAGTATGAGAGCTTCTTTCACCAATTCTGCAATAAGCAATTGTTTCTTCATTCGTTTTAAGCTCTGCATTTTTTGTATAAATTTCACTTAACTCATTAAAGTTTTTAAAAGTGCCGTCTTCGGTATTTACTGCCGTAGACCAAGGAACACTTTTTGCAGTTGGGATATGCCCACCTCTTAAAGCTCCTTCTTGTGGATAGCCTTCCATATGAAGTTTTTCACCAGTGAATTCACCAGTGCTTCTAACATCAACTAACTGAAAGCCTGATTCTAAGTGTGTTAAAACATTTTCTCTAAATGCTCTTAGAGTTTTATCGTCTCTTTCAGGCGCTTGATAGCTTGTAGTAGGGTGATTTGTAATTTCTCTAGTCAGCTCTCTTTTTTCTTGTTCCCACTTTAGCTTCCCACCGTCCATAATCTTGCAATTTTGATGAGAGAAAAGCTTAAAAATCCAAAAAGCATAACAAGACCACCAATTGCTCTTATCTCCATAAAACACAACAGTGGTGTCCTTACTGATGCCATTTTTAGACATTAACTCTTCAAATTTTGCTTTATTGATAAAGTCCCTATTTAGTGGATCGTTTAAATCATTAATCCAATCTATTTCTACAGCACCTGGAATATGGCCTGATTTGTAGAGTAACTGGTCTTCATTAGATTCTACTATTCTTACATTAGAATCATTAAGATTTTGTTCTACCCATTCAGTGCTAACTAATACTTCAGGCATCGAGTAATTTCTGCTATTTATATCTTCTGACATTATTATTCTATTAAATTAAATTTGAACTACTTATAGAGATTTAAGAGCCCTTATTCAAGTTTTAGAAACTACATACATGTTTTTAATCATATATGTGGTGTAAATAACTATAAAGATTGAAAGATTTGCTATTAAGAAAGATTTTTTATTTAGGCTATATATTCCTTATCTACAGTAATGCGTATTCTTGCGATTTCTTTGAATTAAATTCAGGGGGATGGAAAATTGAATGTAGTAAAAATGAGTCAGGGCAAGTAAGGAAAAATTTAGTTAAAGAAGATAGAAAAAGCCAGTGGGTTAAAGACCAGTGGAGAAGAGATCTTATTAAAAACTTAAAAGCAAATGCCAAAAAATTAGAAAATGAATTTAAGACAGACTTGGTTTTTCCAATCTCTATTTTTATTTTGCCAGCTAATCATTTTAACGATGCAAATGCATATTTTAATAAAGGCCGAATCTTTATTAAATCAAGTAAAGTAAATTCTAAAACTTTACTACATGAGATGATACACTTAGTATTGTATAGGATTTCAGATAAGCAAATTCCAGAATGGTTAGATGAGGGTTTAGCAACTTATCTCACTAATGATTCTAAAGTGATTTATTCAAAAGCCGATCAAGGAAAATGTAATTTAAGTTTGGAAGAGTGTCGTAAAAAAAAGTTTTATTATAATTCACTAACTAAAGTTAAAAAAATTATACAAGATATTGGAATTAAAAAACTTGTAGAAGTGATAAAGAAGCAAGATATGAGTTTTTTCAATAAGTATCGAAAAGAGCTTTCTTAATGAAGTATAAAAAATTTATAAAGTATTTTTTATGTGTTTTTTTGATATTTCTATTGCTTTTGTTCTTTGTTGGTAATGCAATATTAGATAAGTACAATGGTCAAATAGAAGGATATCTAAGTGAGCAAATAGGAAAAGATATTAAAGTAGATAGTGTTAGCTTTAATACATACCCTTTTTTTTCTTTGAAATTTGAAAATTTAAATTTTGATAACGGTAGGGTTAGAATTCCTAGATCAATAATCTATCTCTCTCCATTAAATATGAAATTATGGAGAGCAAATTTTTATAAACCGCAAATTACTCTTAAGAAAGAAAAAGATAAAGAATTAGAAAATAAATTTGAATATAGTAAAGATAGCTATAATTACGATACCTATGAATCTTTAGTTAATTTTGTACCAAGATTTAATTTTTTCAATTTTTCATTTGATAATTTACTAGGTGATTTAAGCTTAGATTATTTTTCGTCTTTTAAGAAATTAGTAGTTAAAGATGCTCGAATTGTAGAACTTGATGAGAAAGGACAAGGCTATACTTTAGATAGTATAAATTTAGTTCTTAAAAAAAATAAAAAAAGTTTATATTTGGATTTAGACGGAGATGTACAGGAAATTTTAGAACAAAAGAAAAATTTAAAAAAGAAAGATTTAAAGAAAAAAAGTTCAAAAGGTAAATTAAGAACAAAGTTATATTTAGATGTTAAAGAGGTTAAAGTTAAGAATTTAGTAGGTGATACTTATCCTGCAGTTACAAAACAACCTCTTACAAAGCTAGTCTTAAGAGGAGAGGGAAGTTTTAACAATGAGAGTAAAAATTATAAAATCTCTAATTTAAATATGAGTTCTTTGTTTAGTGAGAATGGAGATATTCTTACTTACTTAGGTTCAAATGCTAAACTAGCTTTTAATAAATTTAAAGATATTGAGGGATCCTTGTTTCCTTTTTACTCTAAGAAATATCCATCATTATTAATCGATATCAAAACTAATTCAGAATCAAGTAACGCTTTAAAAGATAGCGATATTGAGGGGATCGAAGTTGATGGAAGTATTGTTGAATTTAGACCAGATCTAAAAATTTGGGATACTAAAATAAAATTAAATAAAAACGTAGCTCTAGATATAGGAGCAATAGATTCTATTTCTAACTCTAGTTATCAAATCAATAGTGCAAAGCTTAGCATACCAAACTGTGAAGCTAATATAGAAGCAAAGCTAGATTTAAAAAATGAAAAGTATTTTCTAGAATTAGGTACAAATTATATCAATTTTAAAGATGTTAATCGTATTACTAATAAGTATGGAGTTAAGCTTCCAAACTTAGAGCTAGTTGGTGCTATTAAAGCGGAGTTTAATAAATCCAAGAAAAAGCTTGAATCTAAAAACTTAATTTTAAAGAATTTTGATGCATATGATATTCAATCTTCTTTTTTGGAGTTTGAAGATTTAAATCTAGAGCTAGACAGTAATTTTAACATATTAAATTTGAAATCTAATCTTAAGGTAGAAGAACTAAAAGCAGCAGTTGAACCAAGAGATAAGTATGGGGTGGGTTTACTGAAGGGTTTTATAGATCTTAAAAGCAAAAATTCTAATATAGAAGCTAGTGGTGATTTAAGTATAAGTGATTTTTCATTTAATGATTCTTTTGTTGATATCCGTAACATGAATGCCCAGGCTAAAGATTTAAAATCTACTTATTCTGTGAAAAATGGTTTAAGCATTAATTTAAATCTTTTTGGTGAACAGATCTATTTGAATGTTCCAGATTATGAACTGAAATCAATAGAGTCTTTAAATGGCCCTGTAACTCTTGAAATTGACACTGAGGGGAAATACAGAGTTTATGGAGTAGGTAGTGGGCAAAATGCTTTAATGCGGTATTTGGATAAGGATTTCAATGTAAATGGCTTAATCAGCTTCGATGTATCAAAAAAGTTAAAAACTTTTAGTTCTGATAGTCTTACAGGGGAACTAAATACTAAGAATTACAATATTCAAGATGTAAACTTTGAAATAACAAAAGATTTTTACAATTTAAAACAAGCTAATTTAAGTATTTTCTCTGGTCAAGGTAATCTGAGAGGAAAATGGGGCAGAAAAATTGAACCCTTTGAGTTAGAACTAAAACTAAACCATCTTTCTTTAAATGAATTTGACCAAATCTTATCTAAGAAAAAAGATCTTTCTGGAAGTATTGAAGTCCTAAATATTCAATTAGAAGGCAATAAATCTGATCCAAAAAGTTTCAATGGAAATGGTAGTATTAAATTTAAAAAAGGAACACTAAAAAGTCTTGAACTTGATACAATACTTAGTAATCCATCAAAGCAACAAGTAGTACTCGAGGACGATCCAGGCACTTATGTAGAAAGTTTAGAGTTTGAATCATTAATAAATCAAGGAGTTTTGCAAACAGACGATTTAATTTTAGCAGGAGAATTTTATACTTTTAAAGGTAAAGGCATGTATTCACTAGAGCAGGGTTTTGATGTAAAAGGCTCTGCTGTGTATTTGGAAAAAACATTGTCAGAGTTAGGAGGTCCAATTAAATTTTTAAGAAAGTTAATTGGTAGTATAGGAAAAGTAGAAATTCCTGTTAAGATTAAAGGCAAAGCGCAAGACCCAGAAGTTGAAGCGGATTTAGCCAATATTTTACGAGTCTTGTCTCCTGGTAGAGCTGTGGAAAACATAGGTAAGGGAGTAGAAGAGATGTTTGATGGGATTAAGGACGCAGTCAGTGGAAAATAGGGAAGTAGAAAATAAGATTGCATATATTACTACTAGTTTCGAAAGTCTCTCCCATACCTTTATTAGAAGAGAAATTGAAGCTCAGAGAAAAAAAGGTATTGAGATAGACTTGTATGGGATTCGGCCTGATGGGAATATGCCAAAGTGGAAAGCTTCTTACTTATATCCAATAAATATATTTGATTTAATTTATTCTTTTTTTAAGACATTTTTTTATAATCCCTTAGGTTTTTTTAAAGCTTTTAAAATAGCAGTATTTAATGGAGAAGATCTAAGTAAAGGTGATGGGTTAAATATAAGGAATCTATTCCAGTATTTTAAGTTTATATATCATTTTTTTATATCCACTATTCATTGCTCGAAAATAATTGATAGAGAATATACTCATATTCATGCACATTTTCTAAATGTTCCTGCCTCTATCGCAATGTTTTGTTCAGTTATTTCTAATGTCCCTTACAGTATTACTGTTCACTCAGCTGGAGAGAAAGAAATAAAAGATATTAATGCGATTAAACAAAAATTTAATCACAGTAAATTTATTAGAATCATTTCTGAATACATTAAAAATGATATCGCAGGATATTTTCAAAACAGAAATGAACTAGATACCAAGATGCGTATTGTTAAGTGTGGGATAGAAGTTAAAGATAAAGATAAAAAAGTTATCAAGGGCCAAATCTTAGCGATAGGAAGATTAGTTGAAAAAAAAGGTTTTTCTTACTTAGTTAATGCAGTTGATAATCTGTTGAATCAAGGAGTAAGTTGTAATCTTATAGTGGTAGGTGGGGGGCCAGAGTTTGAGAATTTAAGAGAGATTTCAAAAAATAAGAAGATTAGTTTTGTCGGAGCAAAATCTAATCATGAAGTACTTGAATATATTGCATCTTCTAATCTTGTAGTTGTGCCATCGGTAAGAGCTAAGAGCGGAGAAAAAGAAGGTATCCCAACAGTGATACTAGAATCAATGTTATTAAACACCCCTGTAATTGCAACTATGCACTCTGGAATACCTGAAGTAGTAATTGATAAGCAGACTGGTATTTTAGTTCCTGAAAAAGACATTAAAGCTTTATCGGAAAATATTAAGCTTTTATTATCTAATGATTCACTTTGTAAGTCTCTTTGCGAAAATGCTTATAACTTTGTTAGAAAAGAATTTGATATAAATAAGACAACTAATGAGTTAATTAAACTATGGACATAAGTGTAGTTATTCCGTCTTATAAAAGTTTTTTGATAATAGAAAAAGTTTTAAAGGCAGTCTGTAGTCAAAAAACAGATTTGGAATATGAAATAATATTGATTGACTCAAGTCCAGATGATCAAATTGATAAGGTAGTTGAAAAATTTAAAGCTGTTAAATTTACCAAACTTTCAATTAAAACTTCTGCCTCTAAAGCAAGAAATCTTGGATTTGAAAAAAGCACTGGAAAATTAATTTTATTCTTAGATTCCGATGTAAGTTTAGACCCTTATGCTTTAGAATTAGCTTGGAAGAAGTTTAATAATAGCAGTAAGATTTTTAGTGGTAGTCTAATTTTAGATGCTTCAAGTGGTTTTTCTTTTTCCTCTTTCCTTGAGTTTAGCTTTTTCTTTAATGAGTCTTTTTATGGAAATCCTAATCTTTCTAGAAGAAACCTTCCTGCAACTATGTTGTTTGTAGACAGAGAAGTTTTCTTGAATTCAAAGCAGTTTACTGAGTGTGGAAGAATTGAAGATACTAAACTAACTGAAGAGCTAAGGCATTTAGGAAATGATTTATTTTTCCATAAGGAAATTAAAGGAGCTTTTTATCAAGAAGTTTCATTCCCTAGATTTTTATTGAAATGTTTCTATGTGGGAAATAATATTGTTTTTATTCGGTTCGGGATAGGTCTAAGTAAGATAAAAAGATTTTGTCTTTGTTTAATCTCTCCTTTTGTTTCATGCGTTAAGTTTTTAGTAATAGTATATAGAAATTTAACTTATAGGCAGGGTATACTAGATAGATTAATCTTTATTTTTACGCTTCCAGCTATTTTTCTTGGAGCCTTAGCTTGGAATATCGGTATAGTTCAGTCTCTTTTATTTAAAAATGACTTTAGTGTTAAGCGCTAAGAGGAGTTTTATTTAAATTTTTTTAAACTTTTTCTATTTTGAATGTGCCACCTTCTAATTTTAGGTGAGATTTCTTACCATTCAAAATAGTCTCAAGTATGACCTCTCTACCCCAAAGTGTGTTTAGATGCTTTAAGGTTTTCTCAGCGTAATCTAATTGAAGATCTCTACCTTCATGTTCATGAGTAAGAAATAAGGTTCTTTTTTTATTATAATCAGCATCTTCAATTTGAATTCTTGGAATAGAGCCCATACCTACACTTTTAACTAATGTTTCTTTTATGTCTTTCCAGCTATGGTTATCAGATACTTTTGTAATTACTCGATCTTTGCCTCTTTTATCGTGTTGAAAAAGGTCTAATTCTCTCATTATTTCTTCAGTTAAAAATCTTCTTAAAAAAGAGGTGTCTCTATCTCCTTGTCTAATTTCAAAAATTTTTTTTCTACCTAGCGTATCATTTTCATGCATTGCAGTTATATCTTCTTTAGGTATATCAGAAGTATATTCTCTTCCAGTTTCACCTCTATTCCATCTTTTCTCAATATCTCTAAATAATATAAACCCTAGATGGTAAGGGTTTAGTCCACCAGGAGTTGGTCTTAGAACTTGGTTGTGTCTAACTAAAAACTCCATGTGAAGACCTTGGTCGAGTTCAAGTTCATTAAGAATCTTAAAATGCCAGTAGCTTGCCCAACCTTCATTCATGATTTTAGTTTCTATTTGAGGAATAAAATATTTTGATTCTTTATCTACTATAGATATTAAGTCTTTTTGCCACGAAGTGAGTAAATTATTATTCTTTGCGATGTATTCTAATAAATTTGGTTCTGGTTCTAATGGCTCTTTATCAAGTTCAGGCTGTACAAACTCTTTTTTAGGATGTATGTGCGCATAGGGGTCTTCTTTGCCGTGAGCTTTTTCCAGTCTTCTTTTTTGTATTTCTTCTCTACTAAGTTTTGAGATTGCTAAATTTTTGCTTCTTTGAAGATTTAAGGCATGTGCTGCATCAAGTATTTCTTCTACTTTTTCAATTCCAATTGACGGGTCTTCAATGTAACTTTTTACTCTACCAGCATGGTTTTTAAACATTTCCAGTGTGTACTGCGCATCAAAATTAGAGGTGAAAGTGAAATTATTAGCAAAAAAATCGTTGTGGCCATATACGTGGGCGATGGTTAAGATTTGCAATAAGTCAGTATTGTCTCTCATTAGGTAAGCAAGACATGGATTAGAGTTGATTACCATTTCATATGGTAGGCCTCCAGCTCCGTAGTCATACATTGTTTTTTCTTTTTCGTAAGACTTTCCAAATGACCAATGTCTGTATCTACTTGGCATGCCGGAGTAAGACATATATCCAAGCATTTCAAAATGATCACAGATTTCAAATTCTTGAGGATAGCAATTTAGGCCAAAAGATTTCGCTATCTCAAAAATTCTTTTATCCCAATTTTCTAATTCTTTTAAAGTCATTATTAGCTTTTTATAAAATCTATTTATCTATCTTTTTTTCTATGCCTTTTGCTTAAGCTGTTCAGCAACAACACTATCTTTACTCATGAATTTCTTAAATCCATCCCAAAGGTCTTCTTTCTTTTCTATTACTATCGATTGAAAATTTACTTTTTTAATATTAGCGAAAACCTCTAACATGCTTCCACTATAATATGCGCTTCCTGAGGGTTTAATTTCTCCGTAACCAAATAGATTACAAACATCACATAATTTATTAGCTGCATCTAAAGCCTTGTCGTTATCACTGTAGAAATTATCTCCATCTGAGCAATGAAAAGCATAAACATTCCATAAAGAAGGGTGATATCTCTGGTCAATTATATCTAGTGCTTTTTGATATCCTGAAGAAATATAAGTACCACCTGATTCTACTTTATGAAAAAACTCTTGTTCATTCACTTCTTTAGCTTCAGTATGATGAGCGATGAAAACTACTTCTACTTCTTGATATTTAAGTCTAACAAATTGATAGAGGAGAAAGTAAAAGCTTCTAGCTAAATACTTTTTTACTGTTCCCATAGAGCCAGAGGTATCCATGATACAAATTACTACTGCATTTGATTGATGCCTAATTGCTGGTGTGACACGGTAGTAACGCATGTCATCTTGATGAAATGGAAATCTGTCCTTTCTTTCTTGATCTTTTCCTTCTTCATGTTCTTCTTTTGATCTTTTTCTTTTAATCCTATTTATTGCAGTTTTTCTTTTATCTAGTCTTGCTCTAATACCTTTTTTCTTAGAACCATGCTTTCTTTTTGCTTCACTGGTCTCAATTTGTTTTAGAGCTTTTCTTTGAAGTTCAGGTAGTTCTAAATCTTCAAACATTATATCGATTAGTTCCTCGAGAGTAATGTCTGTTTCTATCGCATCTACTCCGGGAGAATCTCCAGCTTGACCTGAAGCATCAGGTTGGCCAGGATCACCTTTTCCTACGACATCTCCAGTTTTTGATTTTCCGTTACCTTGTGCAACACCAGGAGAATTATCGCCATAAATAAATCGATATTCTTTAATTGATTTAATTGGGACTTTTATAATCTTATCTTTGTCTTTCCCAATTATTGATTCTTCAGAGAGAATATCCGAAATATTATCTCTAATAGAGTCTCTAATTTTTTCACGATGTCTAGCCCTATCTCTAGCGCTCCTGTCGGATCTGTCGTGGTCGTATGGCCTAAATATCGCGCTCACAATATAACCTTACTAGTCTTTCCAAAGGTTATTAGATGCGTAACTTAAAACAACATCTATACAACCAGGAGGGTAGCCATTAGAGATTAACTGCTCAACCATTGCATCGTATTTAACTTTTTGTTGGCCGTCTCTAGTTTTAGCTTTTGTAATTATTCTACATACGTCTCTAACACTAGCCATTAGTTTTTTCTCAATTGCTTCTTTTAGTGGTTCGTAGCTTTCATATGAAATATTCTCTCCTTTTCTACCTATTGACCAGAGGTAAGAGATAACTTCTTGCCTAAAACCATCAGCTGCAGTTCCAATGATTGCAATTTGTTCTTCAACTGATTTTAGAAAGTCTTCATCCGATTCTAAATCTTCACCAGTGCTAGCATCTTTAAGCTTTTTCTTAGTTACGTATGCTTCTGCATGGTCTAAGTAGTTTTGAAAAAGAGTTTCAGCTTGTTCTTTATATGAATAAACAAAAGCTTTTGTAATTTCTATTTCAAGAATACTTAAATAATCTTTATGTATTACGTCTCTAAGAATTTCTAAGTATTTCTTTTTAGTATCTTCTGCAAAATCTCCATTTTTAACTAAGTTAATTAAAGATTCTCTAACATTTAGAGGGTGTATGCAGTTATTCTCAATGTTATCTGATAAAGCATTATCAAGAGCTTTCATGATGAAACGAGTAGAGATTCCATCCATACCTTCTCTTTTTGCTTCTTCTTTTAGCTCTTCAAGGTCTATTCTTTTTGTTTTGCCTTTCTCTACAATTTCTTCACCATTATAAAGTTTTAACTTAGTCATTAAGTCGCATTTATTTGTAGGCTCAAGTCTAGATAGAATAGCAAACTTAGAAGCTAATTCTATAGTATGAGGAGCAATCTCTGCATTGAAGTTAGATTGTTTAATTATTTTTTCATAAATTTTAACTTCTTCAGAAAGTCTTAAATTGTAAGGAACTTTTACAACAACAATTCTATCTAAGATAGCTTCGTTAGTGTGGTCTGATTTAAACTTTTTCCACTCTGCTTCATTTGAATGAGCAATGATACAAGTATCAACGTAGATCATCCCATGTCTGCCTGGTGCAGGAATGGATTTTTCCTGAGTTGCAGTTATCATTGCATGAAGATATTCAGTTTCGTTTTTAAATACCTCAATAAATTCTACCATTCCTCTGTTACCAACATTAAGTGCACCAGAGAGATCTAGTACTCTTGGGTCACCTTCAGAGTATTTATCTAATTTTGAGATATCCTCACTACCAATTAATACACTAGTATCTTGGTTGTTAGGGTCAACTGGTGGAACTACTCCAACTCCAACTCTGGCTCTACTACTATATTCAATAGTTCTAACAGGGTAGTTTTCCCATTTTCCTTTAAACTCTGTTTTTAATCTGTGTCTTATAACTGGATTAATATCTCCTTCAATTTTAACACCGAGCATTTTTTCAAATTCTGGTCTTAAGTGTCTTGGAATTAAATGCAGGGGCTCACCATACATAGGGCAGCCATCTATTGCATAAAATGGAGGCAGTTGCTCTAGTCCCTTTTTAAATTTTTCTACTAGAGAACTTTTTCCTGAACCTACAGGGCCTACTAAATAAAGTACTTGTCTACTTTCCTCTCCTCTAAGAGCAGCAGAGTGAAAATATCTTACTACTGAAGCTAAGGTATTTTCCATGCCGTAAAATTCATCAGAGAAATAACCAAACTCTCTTAGTCTTTTATTTTTAAAAAGTCTGCTTAATTTTTGATCCTCTTCTTTGTTTATTTCCTTAACTCCCTTGGAAATAATCATGTCGTATATTTTTGAGTGTGAAAGTTCAGCTAGTTTTGGATTTTTTTTAACTATCTCTAGATATTCTAAGCAGGTGCCGCTCCATTTATTAGACTTTCTGTTTTCTCTGTCTTTTTCGATAAGAGACTTGAATTCATTCTTAGACATGGACATTCTCCTTTTTCTAGTAGTGTTTTAGCTTCTATAATTATAGGATGTATTTTCTATTAATTATGGTTGCAATTTAATCGACATGAAGCAAGAAAACCTTTATTCGGTTAGATTTTGGCTAGGTTTAATTGTGTTAAATCGATTTTATTAGCATATTATTTAATTTAATTGGCAGTTTGAAGCATGAAAATACTCTTTTTAGGGGATATTGTAGGAAGAATTGGCAGAAGAGCCATTAGGGATCATTTAAGACCAATTATTAAAAAATCGGCTATAGATTTGGTTATTGCAAATGGAGAGAACTCTGCTGGAGGTTTAGGGATCGATCCTAAAACAGCTGGGGAGATTTATGCAGCAGGGGTAGATTTTATAACTACTGGAAATCATATCTGGAATAAAAAAGATATTATTAAGTACTTAGAGCTTAATAAAACAAAGATTATTAGACCTGCAAACTACAAAAAAGGAGCTGCAGGAGTAGGGTTTAGTGTATTTAAGAAACAAGGACTTCCTAGTATCGGAATAGCTAATTTAATGGGCAGAGTTTTTATCGATGAGCTTTTAGAATGTCCTTTTGCTAAAGCAGATGAAATCTTTAATCAGATAAGTGATCTCGAATACACTTTTTTAGATTTTCATGCTGAGACAACTAGTGAAACTGTTTCAATGGGGTTTCATGTTGATGGCAAATTCACAATGATGGTTGGAACACATACTCATGTGCAAACTGCAGATTTAAGACTACTTCCACAAGGAACAGGCTATATTACAGATGCCGGAATGTGTGGAGCTTATGATGGAGTTATTGGAATGAAAGCAGAACCTATTGTAGAAAGATTTAAAACTGGACTTCCTACAAGATTTGAGCCTGCAAAAGGTAGAGCTCAGATAAATGGAGTTATTTTTGAATGTGAGAATGGGAAAGTTGTAGGTTTAGAAAGAGTTTTAGAGGTTTATGAATAACTTTATACATCAAATATTTGCGATTGCGATTACTGCAATATTGCTTCCTAAGCTTAGGATTTCAAGTATATTTGGAGCTGTTGGCTTAGTCTTAGCAATTACCCTAGTAAATACATTTTTATGGAACTCAAGTTTATTTAATTTTATACCAGATGCTTTAGGTTCAAAGTCTTTTACTTTAATAGTTGCTAATGGTGTTATTTTTTTTGCGCTAGTTAAGATTCTACCTGGAGTAGAAATGGAAGGTCTTTTAACTGCTTTTATTGCACCTATTTTATTTTCAGTCTTTACAATGTTAATCCATAAATATGGTCATTTAGTTGATTGGCTTAGTTTATTACAAACAGCTTTTAAATTTATAATTGATTTGAAAAACAGTTTACTTGGAAATGTGCAGCAAGGAATTTCTCTTGAGTAGGTGACTTGAGTAATTAAAAAGGTGTTTTTATGCAGGCTAGTTTTCCTCACCATTACCCACAGAGTTTCCCGTCCTGGTCTTTTGAGATCGGGGATCCAACTTTTGCTGGTTGGTTCACCGTTTTTGCATATTTTTTAACAAGTGTGATTAGCTTTATAGTTTTTTTGAGATCTAAGAAGATATTTTCAATACAGGATGAAAAGAAACAAAAGTATTTTTGGTTAATTTTTTCAATAGTCTTTTTGTTTTTAGGTATTAATAAGCAACTAGACTTACAGTCTTATTTAACTGAGATTGCAAAATATTACGCTAGAAAAGATGGTTGGTATGCATTTAGAAGAGCTTATCAAAAACAATTTATTATTTTTATTGCTTCTGCCTTGTCTTTTTCTCTGTTCTTGCTCGTATATTTTTTTAATAAAATTATATACGAGAATATTTTAGCAATATTAGGACTATTTTTGTTGTTTGCTTTTATTGCAATTAGGGCTTCTTCTTTTCATCATATGGATTCATTTATTAGTTATGAGATTTTTAATTTAAAACTTAACTGGCTTTTTGAATTAGGGGGTATTTTCTTGGTGTTTATTTCTGCAAAATCTTACGTTAAGTTTAAATTTAAATAGCTATATGATTTTGAGTTGTATAATTTTGTTAGACATATGAGAGCAATAGACGGATAATAATCTAAATGGAACTAGTTCAAATTTTTAATACGGAGATTTTTGTGCCTTGGTATGCAAGGCAGTTATTTATCGCCTCGCTTATTGGTATAGTAATTGGTATTGAAAGAGAAACTAAAGGCAAGCCTGCTTCGCTTAGAACTTTTAGTGTTATTAGTCTTGGTAGTTGCCTTTACACTATCCTTTCTGTTGAGGGAGCGAATATGGACCAAGCCAGAGTTGCTGCTCAGATAGTAAGCGGTGTTGGTTTTATTGGTGGTGGTGTGATTTTTAAGTCCAGTGATAAAGTTGAAGGGATTACTACTGCTGCTTTAATTTGGTTAGCTGCTGCAGCTGGAATGGCTTGTGGTTTTAATCGTAATGATATTGTTCTTTGGACAGCTTTAGTAAGCTGTATTTCTATTGTCTTAATTATGATTGCATATTGGGCTATTAGCTTATACAGAAAGACAAGAATTTGGAAAAAAAGGAATAAAAGATACGTAAAAAGCATTGCTAATAAAAGCAGTTAACAAAAATACTGTTAAGAATTAACCATTTTTACTTCGATAGCCTTGTTAGAAACCATTACTTGATGTGGGTAAGCTATTGAAATATCTTTCTCTAGGAATAAATTATTAATTTCAAATCTAAGCTCACTTTCAATAACTTTTCTATCTGTAGTATTTCTAATATTAGCCCAAAAACGTAATTCAAAATTTAATGCAGAATCGCCAAATTCTGTAAAAAGAACAAAAGGTTTTGGAGATAAGAGAACTTTTTTATTAGTATTTGCTGCTTTTATTAAGCTTTCAGAAACAGTTTTCACATCAGAGCCATACTCTACTCCGACTTTAACATTTAGAAGCATTTGAGTGTTACTTCTAGTCCAGTTAATTACATTCTTTTCTAGAAAAGAACTATTTGGAACTATTATATCTATGTTGTTTGATGTTCTAACTGAAGTGCTTCTAGCCCCAATCCTTTTTATAATACCAGTATGCCCCTCAACTTCAATTAAGTCACCAACTCTAATTGGTTGTTCAGCTAATAAAATTAAACCACTAATAAAATTATTTACTAAGTTTTGAGAACCAAAACCAATTCCAATAGCAAAAGCACCACCAAGAACAGTAAACATTGTTAGTGGAACATTTATTATCTTTAATGCTGCAAGAGCAAACATAACAAAGAATGCGTAAAAAGTCAGAGCTTGAATAGCTGAAGTTGCACCTTGGTTTAGATTAAATCTAGATAAGAATTTTTTTATTATTTTTCTACTAAAAAAATCAGATGCAAAGTATCCTAAAACTAAGAGGATAATACCAAGAGTTAGCATGCCGATAGTAACAGGATAGTTTTGGCTAGAGAATAGTTCGTAATTCCAAAAAGACTTAAGGTATTTAAAAAGATTAAAAGTTAGGTCATTAGCAGCATCTGCGTTAGAGTAGATAGTGCTAGCTTTTTGTTGAGCATGGGCATATGACAGTGTCTTTAAAGATATGCATATTGGTAAGGTATAAAATATTGTAACAACAAATCTTTTCATATACAGTTTTACCACATCGGACCTTAAATTAAGTCCCAAAATTGGAACCAGAAATTATTTATGCGAATAGCTATTTTATCTCAAAATTCTAAACTTTACTCCACTAAAAGATTAGTTGAGGCTGGTAGAAATAATGGTCATGTGGTGCGAGTGGTTAATCCTGCTAAATGTTACATGAATATTACGGATAATAATCCTTTAGTTTACTTTAAGGGAAAGCCACTAGATAATTTTGATGCCATTATACCTAGAATTGGAGCTTCGATAACTTTTTATGCCTGTGCAGTGTTAAGGCAGTTTGAGATGATGGGCGTTTACGCTTTAAATAATTCAGATTCTATAACGACTGCTAGAGATAAGTTAAAATCTTTCCAGCTTATGTCAAAAGCTGGTGTAAGCCTGCCTACTACTGGTTTTGCAAATTCTCCTCACGATAGAGACCATGCAATTGAACTTTGTGGTGGAGCTCCCTTAGTTTTGAAACTTCATGAAGGAGCGCAGGGTAAGGGGGTAGTTTTAGCAGAAACTAAAAAAGCAGCAGAATCTGTAATTGATGCTTTTAGATCGATGTATGTAAATATTTTAATTCAAGAATATATTCCAGAGTCAAACGGAGCGGATATTAGATGCTTTGTTGTGGGGGATAGGGTGGTAGCTAAAATGAAAAGAGAACCTAAAAAAGGTGATTTTCGCTCAAACCTTCATAGTGGAGGTACTGCCAGCAATGTTGAGATTACTAAAGAAGAAGAAGAAATAGCTATTAAAGCTTCACAGACTATGGGTTTAAATGTTAGCGGAGTCGATGTAATGCGCTCTAAAAATGGCCCAGTGGTGCTAGAGGTAAATTCTTCACCTGGTTTAGAGGGAATTGAAAAAACTACGAAGGTAGATATTGCTTCTAAGATTATTAAATTTATAGAAAGTAGTTATAATTAAAGGCTTATGTCTAAAGAGATATTTGAAATAGCTGGAGAAACCTTAAATCCAGGAGAGCAAAAAATTATAAACATTCCTTTAATGAGAATGTTTACACATAACCAATTGTCAATTCCTGTTAAAGTTATCTCAGGTAAGAAAGCTGGACCTACACTTTTTGTTTGTGCCGCGATTCATGGAGATGAGGTAACAGGTGTAGAAATTATTAGTAGATTGATTAAACAGGCCAGTATCAAAAAGCTTAAAGGAAATTTAATTTTAGCTCCGGTGGTTAATGTGCATGGTTTGTTAAATAGATCTAGGTATCTTCCTGATAGAAGAGATTTAAACAGATCTTTTCCAGGTTCTGAAAAAGGATCTTTAGCTTCAAGAGTTGCTTCAGTTTTTATAGAAGAAGTAGTTGATAGAAGTGATTTTGGAATTGATTTGCATAGTGGGGCTGTCCATAGAGATAACTTTCCACATATTCGGGCAAATTTAATTGATAAGACTACTATTGGCATGGCTAATTCATTTGGAACTCCTGTAGTTTTGGATTCTGTAGAACCTGATGGTTCTTTAAGACAAGCATTATTAAAAAGAAAGAAACCAATTATAATTTTTGAAGGAGGAGAGGCTCTTAGGCTTGATGAAATGGTTGTAAAATCTGGGGTTAAAGGGATTATTGCGGTGCTTCGTTATTTAAAAATGTTGCCTGCTAATAAAGTAAAAGAGACTAAGAAAAATAACTCTAAGCCTTTTATAGCAAGATCTAGTCTTTGGGTCAGAGCTCCTGAAAGTGGAGTGTTTAGAACTCGAATTAAATTAGGTGAAAGAGTGAAAAAAGGTGAAGTTTTAGGAGTGATTTCTGACCCTTTCGGGGAGCAGGAAGTTAGCGTGAAAGCAAAATATGGAGGAATTGTAATAAGTAATTCTTCTCTTCCTCTTGTTCATGAAGGAGAAGCCTTGTTTCATATCGCTAGATTTAAAAAGCTTGATAAAGTTGAAAAGACATTACTAAGCTATCACAGTATGCTTGAAAATCTTTAGATGAAGATTTTTTTGTCACTCGCTGTTGCCTTAATTATTATATTAGCTTTAGTTTTAGCTGTTATCAGTAGTATGCCTAGTCAATTTTATGATAATTTGTTTAATAAGAAAAATCAGAAAGATAAATAAGGAAACTAAAAAAGAAATGAAAAAAATATTATTATTATTGTTAGTCTTTTTTAGTCAAAGTTGTAGCCAAAGCCTTGATACACAAAGTAGTAAAGAGGTTCTAGGCTGGGTAGAGAAGGTAAGGGTCAACTCGCAAGATTTCCATGCAAAACTAGACCCAGGAAGTGAACTTACTTCCATAAATGCTGAAGATATTAAACCTTATAAGAAGTCGGGTAAACGTTATGTTAAATTTAAACTAGTAGATAGAAACGGCAAGTCTATAATTTATAAAAAGAAGGTTGTTAGAACAGCAAAAATTAAGCAATCTAGTGGAAAGAAATATAAGAGAATAATAGTGAAATTCCCTATTTGTTTAGGGGGCACTTTAATGGAAGAGGAAGTTGCTTTAGCTGATAGAAATCATTTGGATTATGAAATGTTAATAGGTAGAAGTTTTTTAGCTGGGAATGTAGTAGTTGACCCATCAAAGACTTTTAGTATTGAGCCTTCTTGTCAGTAGTTTTTATTTTAATATGAAAAAAACAATTTTAATTCTAAGTGTTTTAAGCCTTTCTCTCGCTTCTAGTTCTTTCGCATTAGAAAAGCCCCTAAAGAAGAAAATAGGGAAGAAAAAAATTGAGAAGAAGTCTGCGAAAAAATACAAAAAAATAGCAGTCGAAAAAGGTATTTTTGGTTGGATAGAGAAAGTTAAAATAAGACCTGGTAATATTCTACTGCATGCTAAATTAGATTCTGGTGCAGATCATAGTTCTCTTAGCGCAATGAATATAAGTGAGTTTAAAAGAAAAGGTAAAAACTGGGTAAGATTCGATTTAAGAAGTCGAACAGGAGAAATTCATACTATTGAATTAAAAACTCATAGAAAAGCTAGAATTAAAAGAATTGAAGGTAATACTCAAGAAAGACCAGTGGTAAGAATGGGGCTTTGTTTAGGAGATAAATATCTAAATGTTGATGTTAATTTAGCAGACCGTTCAAACTTTGCATTTCCCTTATTGATAGGCAGAAATTTTCTTGCGCCTAATGTTTTATTAGATACTTCTAAGACTTATACTGCAGAACCTCATTGTAAGGGGAAGTATAAAAAGTAAGTTGAATGGTGGAGTTGCTTAAATGAAAATATTTTCACTTTGTTTTCTGCTTATAGTCTCAGCACTTTCTTTATTTATATACAAACTTAATGTCTTAGATATTCCAATTAAACCAGATCCTAATTATAGTGCCTGGGCAATTGAAACTTCTCTAGATGTTAAAGTAAAAGGTAAGCGGTCTGAGATTTCAATGTATCTTCCTTATTCTAACTCAAAAGGGCAGGTGTTAAATGAAAATTTCATTTCAGATGGTTACGGCTTAAGTAAAATTAATTCAGATTATGGTAGAAGATTAGACTGGATAACTTCTAAATCTAAAGGTTTACATAGTTTACGTTATCAAGTTCTGGTTAGGCCTGTAGTGAAAACAAAACCTGTTAGAGTAAAAAGAATTAAACATAAAAGTATTTTATCAAAAGCCGAGTTAGTAGCAGCTAGGAAAATAATTAGTAGTGCTAGGAGAAAGGCAGGTGAAATTTTTCTAAAAGACAAGATTAAGGAAAAAGATACTGAGATAATTAAGGAAATAGTAAGAATCGTTAAAGATAAATCTGTTATTTCTAAGAGTTTTTCTGCAATACTAAGCAAAATAGACTCAATCAAAGCAGAAGCAAGGTATATAGCTCGTATTCTTAATCTAGCTGGCTTTTACACCAGGCCGGTGCATGGGATAGAGTTAAGTAAAACTATAAGAAATGCTAATTTAAAACATTGGATAGAGATTGATGTTAAAGGTTTTTGGAAAACTTATGATATTGAAAATAATAAATTTAATATTCCAGATACTTATTTTAAATGGTGGAAAGGTAACGAATCTCTTGTTAAAGCTTCTCAATCTACAAAAATTTTAAATCAAAATATTTCAGTAGTTAAACAAGATAATATCAATGTGAATTTTGCAATTTCAAAAGCAGATAAGAAATCTAGAACTTTAGGCAGTCTTGCATTAACTAAATTACCTTATCATACACAAGCTATTTATAGATTAATGCTAATAATACCTATTGGAGCTTTAGGTGTTGCTTTTTTAAGAAACGTGATTGGGATAAAAACTTTTGGAACTTTTATGCCAGTATTAATTGCTCTAGCTTTTAGGGAAACTACTTTGTTGTGGGGATTGTTTTTATTTACGCTTGTTATTAGTATCGGATTAGTTTCAAGATTAATACTAGAGCGTTTGCAGTTATTACTAGTTCCAAGACTAACTGCTATTTTAACTATAGTGATATTGATAATGGCATCAACTGCTCTTTTTAGTCATTCTAATAATTTTTCTCATGGAATGTCTTTATCGCTTTTTCCTGTAGTAATTCTTACTATGACAATAGAGAGAATGTCTGTTTTATGGGAAGAAACAGGATTTTTAGCTGCTGTTAAAACAGCTCTTGGTAGTATGTTAGTAGCAAGCTTAGTTTATTTTTTAATTATAAATGAATATTTAAATTATTTTGTTTTTGTTTTTCCTGAAGTCTTACTTGTAAACCTAGCTTTAGCAATCTTACTCGGTAGGTATACTGGCTACCGATTATTTGAACTGCTTAGATTTAAAGAGTTGGCTCGGCAATGAATCAAACACTAATTAGATCGCTTAATGAAAAAGGCGTTTTAGGAATTAATGCTAGAAATATTAATTATATTCAAAAGTATAATAAAAGAAATTTATTCCCATTAGCTGATAATAAACTTTTAACTAAAGATATTGCTAGAAAAGTAGGAATTAGCGTTCCTGAATTATACGGCACAATTAAATTGACTGGAGATTTAAAAAAATTACCATTTATCTTAAAAGATAGAGATGACTTTGTAATTAAACCAGCATGTGGGAGTGGTGGTGATGGGATTTTAGTTATTACAAGAACGACTGATCAGGGTTACTTAAAAGTAGATGGTAGTATAATAGGTTTAAGGGAATTACAGCATCATACTGCAAAAGCGCTTCATGGTTTATATAGTTTAGGAGCACATCCGGACCAAGTAATAATTGAAAAGAGAGTTATTTTTGATTCAGTCTTTGAAAAAATTAGCTATAAAGGTGTGCCTGATATTAGAATTATATCTCTTTTAGGTGTGCCTGTAATGGCAATGTTAAGACTACCTACTAAAGCTTCTGGAGGAAGAGCGAATCTTCATCAAGGAGCTATTGGAGTAGGGATTGATTTAGCTACTGGAACAACTCTAGGAGCAGTGCAAGGAAATTCAATTGTTGAAAAACATCCTGATACTGGCTTTGATGTCTCTGGGGTTATGGTGCCATATTGGGAAGAGCTCTTAGAGTTAGGAGCTAAATCATATGAGCTTACAGGACTTGGCTATCAAGGAATTGATATTGTTTTAGATGAGGCTTTAGGCCCTTTAGTCCTTGAGCTGAATGCTAGGCCAGGATTGAATATTCAAATTGCTAATAATACAGGACTTGCTAATAGGTTAATTTTAGTAGAACAGAGCTACAAAGAGCTTTTGACTATTCAAGATAGAGTAAGATTTGCAAAAGAAAATTTTACAAGCAAAATATAAGCTAAAAACCATTCAATTTGTTAACAAAGCTATTCCTAAGTTTTAAATAAATAAAATTACACAGAAATAATGTGTGAATCTTTTTTCTTCTTTTTACCTAAAGTTAATTTTTTACATTCCCGATAACTTAATTACTGGCTGAAAAGCAAGTAGTTTTAAAGCCTAAAGTTTAGGCTTGTAGTTCTTTAGAAGGTTTCAAGCTTCATAAGAATATTTTTCTTATGAAGCTGTTTTTTCAAAAGAGTTTTTTTAGGTTTTGAGTAGAAGGTTTTGCCGCTTGGAAGAAGTGAATTCTTTTCATTTGAATTTCTTTCATTTCTTTTGGGCTGGGTGTTTCTAAGGTTTTTCGTAGGTTGTTCGGTCCAAAGTTTTCTTGTCGCTTGTTCTTTTGAAAGGTAAAAAAATGCGACTATATCACGACGTGGTGCTTGATCTTGTTGAAAAGTCTTATGCTGATGGCATCAGCTGGGAGAAGATTTTCGAAACTATCTATGAATTAGATAAGAGTGTTTTTAGAAGCAAACATTTTTGTTTTGCTCTAAGACATTTGATGTCTTACGAATTTGCTTTAAGTGAATTCGAAATTGAATTGATAGTTAAGAAGATGTTTCCAGAATATGTAATTTTAGCCTCTAAGGAAATGTAATGTGTTAAATAAAAGAATTAGAATTTTTTATGGGGGCGCGGGGAGTGAGGTTTGTAATAAAGTTTTTTGCTACACCCTTGCTCCCTAATATTTAATTTTAAATATTATTAATTATCTTAGCTTTTCTTTTTTATAGACCATTTAAAATAATTAAAGCAGAACCAATCAAGATTAAAGCTCCTCCAATTAGTTTCTTTTTAAAGTTTTCCTCTTTGAAAAATACTTTACCTCCAATTATTGAAAAAATTAGAGTAGATCTCATTATCCCAGAGACATAAGGAGCTTGTAGGTATTTAAGTGCAGCAAGTTTTGTGACCATAAATACTACTTCAAAAAATGCTCTAATACTTAGTGACTTTATATTTAGCTTTATTTGGGTTTTAAAATCTTTAACTCTTAATGCTAGTGGCAGTAATATGAAACAAGAAAGAGCAGTCATTGCAAAGCCAGATAATGCAGGACTTGCGCTTTGAACAGCTAGCCTGTCAAAGCATGCGTTAAGTGCAAAAAAGAAAGCAGCAAGCAGTGCGTATATGATTCCTTTTTTAGAGGACGTCTCATTGCTTTTTTCTGGAGTTTTATTGGTAACTATAAAAAAACTTCCAAGTGCAGATAGGATTACTCCTATTGCCCCGACAGAACTTGAGATGTCTCCAGTAATAATAGGGGAGATTAAAAGAAGTATAACTAAGTTAAGAGAGAATATTGAGCTTACTACTGAAAGTTCAGCATGAGTATAAGCATGCATTTTGAAGAACTCAGCGAAGCTATCAGATACTGCTCTAAGTAATACAAAATACCAAAAGTTTTTATTGTAATAAAAATCTTCAAGCCCTAGTAAGTATAAAAAAAATAGCAGTATTAAGTAAAAAGGAATTGCAAAAGCAAAAGATGTAAAAGCAGAAATAGTTCCAGAGATACTAGTGCTTAAAGATTTAGAGAAGATATCCTTAGTGCTTTGGAATATTGCTGCTAAGAATGCAAGTGTAATGCCCATTGTTAATTAAGTCATACGTCTTATAATAAAAATGCCCAGAAGAGGACTCGAACCTCCACGACCTTGCGATCACCAGCCCCTCAAGCTGGCGCGTCTCCCAATTCCGCCATCTG
>CAYOZL010000036.1:0-23920 GCA_964408435.1 uncultured Bdellovibrionales bacterium
TTATAAGGAAGAATTTCTATTAGTTGACCAATACCAATATCTGTACCTCCTAAATTTTCATAAGAAAGAGTCGTAAGATAATTTGCTAAAGGCTCAGCAGCAATAACTGAGTCAGCTTTAGAAACTCTAATACCAGATTCTGTAACTACCAATATGGAAGCAGTATCACTATGAGGACTTGAAAAAACATCTTGGCAATCTTCAATAGAAGCATCAGTAACATTTCCAAAACGATCTGGAGCAGTATCACAATGACTATCATCTGTTAGGTCTGCAAAATCAGAACTAATCTCAACTCTATTTGTGTATGTGCCAGCAGGAACTCCTGAATTAACAGTAGCTTGTATAGTAAATGGAGGTAAATCATCTCCTAGCTGATATCCAGGAACACTAAACTCCACAACTCGAGCTGATATTACATTAACATTACAAGTTAGTCCTACAGTTGCATAAACAGCAGCACAATCATTTGAAAGATAACTTAGTTGCGCAGGTAAAGTATCAGTAAATGTCATAGTTACTGCACTTGCATTTGAACCATTTGTTGCTGGGTCAATAGTAAAACTTACAGTATCTCCTGGCTCAACAGGTGGTTGAGCTAAAGGATTATTATTTTTTTGAATAGACATCGAAGATGATAAAACAAAAACTCTATCAGCATTTGAGTTGTTAAAAGAAAAAAGAGCTTCACCATCAGTGCTTTCAACATTTAGTAAAGTATTGGCTGACTCTCCTCCTATCGTTCCTAACCAGTTATCAACACCTACAGTTGTCCAAGGAACAGTATCGTTTCTAAAAGTTGCACCTGTGTTTGGAAGGAGTGTACCAGTATCAACAGTTTCTTTTATTCTTAAATCAAAAGAATAAATAGCTTGAGTTCCTACAAGAGGTAAAGATGCAACTGTTGCTAACTTAGCAGATAAATCTGAAAAATCTCTTTGCCATACTAAACGAATTCTAACTACGTCTGCTGCCCCATTTGGAAACGTAGTAAAATCAGTCCTCCAATCAACTGTTGTTGGGTCTCCATCTAGTTCATCCTGACAAGTTGCAGTGAAATGATTATCACCAGTAACAGTATACGGAACACTTGAATACTCAAGTGTTAATCCTTCATTTGAACCGTCACTTATAAAAGCAATATCAAAATCATTGGGAGTTTGAGCATTGTTATAAGCTATTACTTTTGGATTAAATCGGTCGTGGACATTTATTCTTCCATTTGTAGTGTTCTCATCTAATGCATAGGTATTAAATGAAGGAACATCGAAAAAAGCATCAACTTGCCCAGCACCAATGCTTCCAGCAAATTCAAAAGAATTAGTATCTAAGGTATCGCAAATTCCTATGCCGGTATCAAAAAATCTATTATCTGAAATAGCAATAGATGTTGCTATTATCTCTCCTTTAACTCCTGCTCTTTGCCCATTTTTGTTATTTCCAACACTACTAAAACTTTTAAAAAGATTAGAAGGACCCGTCCTTGAAGCCAAGACTGGAAAATCTTCACTAGCTATTTCAGGCCCTAAATCCTCTGCATCAGTAGCAGAAGTTACAAGAGCACCAGTTCCTCCCCAGTCTGTAAGAATAGCAGTGTTATTGACATCATAAATCTCTGTTTGTGCAAATCCATTAGGGTCAAAAACATCGTCATAAGGAATAAACATATTAAGCTCTACTAAAGCTAATGGGTTTTGATTTACTTGAACTCCATTAATTTGAATTCTTATTGGAGCTCCTGGCCCAAGTGGCTGGTCACAAGTAACGCTTCCAGCAACTGCACCTAGCAATGAGCAATTATCTAGTGGGTCACCTGTTACATCACCTAGCATCTTAACTCCATCTGCAAAAATACCATTTGCATTATCCCCCTCAACGCTTGCATCTGATGAACCATCTGCATTACGGTGAGTTCCCACCCAAGTATCAGTAATAGTAAAATCTTGAGTCCCTGAACCATTATCCTGAACAAATTCAGAACCAGCGTTATACCCAAGGGCAATATGCCATCTAATTGTTCTACCCTCTTCAGAGCCAGGCACTAAAGTTCCAACTGGGTTATATTGAGGAGTGTAATCAGACTCATCTTCTGGTGGCAATGAAACAACTGATTTGCCAATATTTAAGCCAAAACCAGCTGTTATTTCCGTATTAATTGGTCCTGAACCTTGAGTTGAACCAATTCCACCAGTATTAATATTATTATCAGAATTTGAAATTACACTTGCTTGAACTATATCTGTATTATTACCCACAGCTCTTGCAACAGGTCTAAAGCTTAGCTTTGTTCCCTCTGTATGGTCTCCTAAATTACAAAACAAAGTGTCATTAAGCCCATCACCTGTAGTGTCAGAAATTGAAGAATCTGGTGTTATTACAAAGCCATTAAGTATGGTTTTACAATCTGCAGGAATTGAAAGCCAGGAAGCTTTGTTATTTAGAGTAACTGTTGCATTTACATTCGTATCATCTGCGTCATTAAGAGTGACTTCAACTAAATAAGTAATTTAATCAAAGTTTCTTACAACCCCGTTATTAGAACTTGCATCAGTTCCTGCTGGAGTTGACGTTGTTGCATCAAAAGGAGCAATACCATCGGATTCAATCACAATAGTTGATTCAGTAGCCGGGCTTTGAGCAGACTGTGCCAATACCACAGTAGGTAAAAAAGAAGTTAAAAATGCGGATAATAAAAGTAATATTATTTTTCTAATCATGAAATAAAAGTTAGTGATAGTTTGTAAAAGCTACAGCATTCAAATTATGAACATAACTTGATGACTTAAGCTACTGAATAAATTTAATTCTAGCCAGAAAAAAATTGCTAATATAAAAAACAAGACTATTTACATCTAAACTATGCTAGAAATTGATAGAAATATAATTATTGCCAACATCGAAACAATCCCAGATGGCTATATTTATGAAGCCTTAGAAATAAAGATTAATTCAAAATCAACAAATAATCTTCATATCAAAGGAAGAATTGCTGCAAATAAGTGCCTTGAGAAACTAGGAATCAAAGACTTTAAAATTTTAAATAATAAATCTGGCGCTCCTATTTGGCCTGAAGGAGTTTACGGCTCAATCTCTCACTCTCATCAAAAAGCGGTTGCAGTTGCCTCTAAAGAATATAAGCTAGTTGGCATAGATTTAGAGCATAGAAAAAGAACCATTAATCTAAATCTACAAAAAAAAATTTGTTCTAAACATGAACAAAACTGGATTAAAAATGACAATGAAAAACTACTAAGTATTTTTTCAACAAAAGAAGCGATCTACAAAGCTCTTTTTCCAATAAAAAAACTTTCTTGGAAAGATGTAGAACTAAGTAGAAATGAAAATGGTTTTGATATCGAACTAAAAGTAGAACTTAGAAACATAAAAAACTTCAAGACAATATTAGAAATAAAAGATGATTACATAACTAGCTTAGTTTATTTAAACAATAAAGTCTCTCCTTGATTTTTAGGCAGCAAGAACTTAAAAATAGCGACACAATTATATAAAATCATTCAATCTTTTTCTTATTGTCTTTTTAAGATAAGAAATTTTTGATTTTTTTATTTCTAATTGCTCCAGTGTGTCGATTTTTTCCTCAATTTTTGAAGCAATTGAAGAAATAGATTTCTCAACTACTACTGAGCGTAATCCAAACCTTTTTCCAAACGATATAAAATCTTTTTTTCGTAAATTATTTTTTTTACCTTCTAAATGTAGAGCCATATTTTCATCACCGTAAGGTAAAGTAGACAAAAGATCATAAGCTGGGGTTAGTTCTATTCTATGAGTTATTGGGTTTTGGTATAAACTAATGTTTTTAGCGTGCAGATCTCCATTACAAACAAGGTATGAATATATCTTTAATTTTAATAATTTATTAATTTCAATAATTGGAGCAGATGAGTATTTCGTAATTCCCTCAGCAATTTCTCTAAGTGAGAGCCTATATTTATCATGTGGGTATTTTTCTAAAAATTGGCAAGCATCTTCTTGATGAACTTTTTTAATTAATTTTTTTTCTCTATCATAATAACGATCAAATCTTTGCACTAATAAACCTGAGTTATTTTCTTTATCTTTGATTATACTAACTGGTGCTGTCTCTAAACCACAATAGCTTGCTAAATTCATGAAAAATAATTCATTCTCTATTATGTCTTCGAAATTTTTATTCTCAATTTTTAATAAATAACGTTTATTTCTTTTTACAACTCCAAGTGGAAAAGAAATCATTTGAGCGGAAATCTTTGCTTGAACTCCTGGAATGGATGGATCTATTAACCTTGAGCTGAACTCTTTTGAATTAATACTATTTTCAAATAACTCCCAAAAATTCAAATTCTCTAGATTAGCATATTTTTTCCCCGCTGCGCTCGGCTATCTAGCTTGATAGTTAAAAACTCTATTGTGTTGGGTACATAATGAAAAATAACAGACTGAATATACACTTTATAGCAACAAAATTCTGATTCTTGCGATTACTATAAAAAAACAAAGGTAGTCCAAAAATGTCACTAAATATATACAATAGTCCTGAAATAAGTAACGCAAATTACAATCCCCATAGTCTGAGTGTGCCCAAATTAAAAGAAGAGCTTTTTCAAAACTCAAATAATTCCCTACCTATTCCAACTAAAGAAGGTAGTTTTTTCTCTAAAATAGCAAACAGCATAGGTAACGCTTTTTCTAGTGTGGTAAAAACTGTTGCTAATTTTGGAACAGATGTAGTTAAAGGAAGCTTTAATGCAGTAAGAGGAATTGGATTCAATTTATATGAAACTGCTAGCGATGCTTTTAGTGGTGTTAGCAATTTATTTAAAATAAATTTAGCTGACGGCATTAAAAACATAGGAAGTGCCTTAATAAAAACTATTCAAACTCCAATAGATGCTGTCATCTCAGCTGTGGCTAATCCACTTTTAAGCATTGGAACAAAATCAGAAAAACTTGAGAACCCACAAAAAGAAATTGGAAAAGAAATTTTTGAGAAATCTCTTAATCTAGACTCTGTAAGAATAAAAAGACTTCCAAAACTAACCTCAGCCCTTACCTCTAAACTTGCTAGAGCATTTGTTATTGGGAATGATATCTTTGTTCCTCATCAAACTCACTTAGAAAATGGAGATAAAAAAATAACTGAGAATAATCCCTTACTTGCTCATGAACTTACCCATGTTTGGCAACATCAAAATGGTGGCACTGATTTTACAACTGAAGCTCTGTTTGCCCAACACTTAGGAGATGGTTATAGTATCCCAAAAGATAAAAAATTTGCTGAACTTAATCCTGAGCAACAAGGACAAGTAATCGAGCTAATACAAAAAGCAAAAGACGCGATAAATAGAAATGAACCCTATATAAGTGTCCTAACTCATGAACAAATAGAGGATGCTTTATCATCTATTAGAAAAGGAAAAGGTGCTCCTTAAAAAGGAATGAAGTATTTATTTTTCTTACTCTTTTCTTTACAAAGCTGTGCAATACCTTACTCCCTGCTCTTAGTTGAGGATCCTGGTTTTGAGCTCCAATTCGTAGATGAACAAAATCGAGTAATTCCTAATTTAGAAATGCACTACATGCAAAGTAAAAGAGAAATTGCACATTACCAACTTCAAAAATATCAAGTCATAAAAAATGATGATAATGGAATAGTAAAACTTCCCAAAAAAAGAGGATTTTATTTAATGTTTATAAATCCTACTATATATCATGACTCTACTTATCATGTCTGGACTTGGTGTGTTTCTAATAATAACTATCTTCCACAAACAGGTATTTTTAAATTAGACCAAAGTAATAATTATAAAAAAGTAGTGCTAAAAAAAGCTTCAAACAACTATCAATGTGTTAATAGCGAACAGGGTCATTATCTAGAACCGGTTTGCAAGAAGAACTGCCCTAAAATAGATGTTCTTAATCTTAGATATGCAGACTATAAAGTATTTTTTGGGCACGCTTATGAATAAAATTATCTACTTTTTCATAGCTCTTATTAATCTACAGGGTTGCCTTATTGTTCCTATACTTACAGTAGAAGATCCTGAATTTACACTTGAATTTATTGATGAGCAAAAAAAAGCAATTCCTAACTTAGAAGTTCACTACTTACTCTCTAGAGAAGGGGTAGGCAAATTTTTTTTAGAAAAATACGAATTACTAAAATCAAATTCACAAGGATTAGTAATTGGCACTAAAAAATCTAGCTTTGAATCAATGTTAATGCTTCTTCATGGCTCACACTCCTCAAAGGCACATATTTGGACTTGGTGCGTTTCAAATCAAGACTACTTACCACAAATAGGACAGCTTGAATTAGATAAAGAAAATTATAAAAAAATTATTTTAAAAAAATTAAAAAATAATTATAGATGCGAAGCAAATGGAAGAACTGGACGAGTAGATTTTATCTGCAAAGACTCAAAAAATAATACACTTTGCCACTAAATCAAAAAAAGAACTAAATAGAATCCAAACCTAGTAAACTATACTAAAAAACTTAAAATAATCTATAAGATCTTAGCTAGAAACTAATCGTGATTTATTTTTGCGTTTTTCTAAATTGCTACACAGATTAGAATATTAAAAAAACTCTAACTAGTAGCTTCTCTAACAGATTTTTCAAAGAAATTAACACAGGAAATTTTATCAAAATTTTTCTCAGATTCAATAATCTTTAAATCAATATCTCTATATTCTGAATTAACCTTAAAATCCTCTATAACATCTAATATATCTGGATGAATAGTTGCAGTTTTTGACATATCAATAATTAATTTTGAATTTTCAGGAACTAAGTTTAAAGCTTTTTGAATATTAGCCCGATTTAAAAAACTTACCTCTTGGGCTAAGTTAAGTCTGATTGTTCCATCATCTTCTTTTTCAAAAAGAAATGGTTTTTTATAGTTGTCATACAGGATGTAAAATACAGCTACTACCATTCCTATACCAATACCTGTAAGTAAATCTGTAAAGACAATTGCTATAATAGTCATTAAAAAAGGAGCAAAATGACTTATTCCTAAATTATACATTTGTTTAAACAACTCAGGTCTTGCTAACTTGTATCCTACCATTAAAAGAATCGCAGCTAAGCTTGCCAGCGGCACCATATTGAGCACACCAGGAATTAGCATTGCAGCAAAAAGTAGAATTATTCCATGAAAAATTGCTGATGCTTTTGTAATCCCACCTGCTTGAATATTTGTAGAGCTTCTAATAATAACCTGAGTTACAGGCAAGCCACCTATTAGCCCGGAAACTAAATTACCTATTCCTTGCGCCTTAAGCTCTAAGTTAGCTGGAGAATTTCTTTTATGCGGGTCTAACTTATCAGTTGCTTCTAGGCATAGTAAAGTTTCTAAACTGGCTACAACTGCTAAAGTAATCGCACTAATCCAAACTTGAGGATTAGAAATTGCTGAATAATCAGGAGTTCTAAAGAAACTTAAAAATTCATTAAAGCTTGATGCTACAGGAATAGAAACTAATTGCTCAGGCTTTAAACTAAGATTTGACTTAGAAAACAAAAGATTTAGAAAAATACCAACTGCTACTGCCACTAATGGACCTTGAATGATAGAAAAAATTGGATTTTTTTTCATAAATGGGCGCTGCCATAAAATAAGAATAGCCAAACAGACAATACTAATAATTACCGGACCAGTACTAACTGCACCTAGCATATGAAATAATTCAGAAAGAGTATTGTGACCATCAGGTTGACTAAAAGTTAAGCTCCCTTCGTGATCTTTATCATAGCCTAAGGCATGCGGAATTTGTTTGAGAAAAATTATCACTCCAATTCCAGCAAGCATTCCTTTAATTACAGAAGATGGAAAATAATAAGCTATTATTCCACCCTGTAGTAAGCCAAATATAAATTGAATAGCTCCGGCTAAAACTACTGCCATTAAAAAAACTTCAAAAGCACCTAAATCTTGAATTGCATTTAGAACAATAACCGCTAAGCCTGCAGCGGGACCAGAAACCCCAAGTGCAGAACCACTAATAAGTCCAACTACTATTCCACCTATAATTCCTGAAATAATTCCAGAAAATAAAGGAGCTCCAGAAGCTAAAGCAATACCTAAACACAAAGGCACAGCGACTAAAGAAACTATTAGTCCTGCAGGTAAATCTTTTTTTAAATTCTTAAAAGGTGAAAATTGATTTTTATCCATAGCTCTTTTGTTATTAATTTAATGTAGATATTAAAACATCAGATTATAATAAATACTCAAATTGAATTCAAATCTGTCTTGATTATGACGTTACTAAAGCTAATTTTGTTTAATAGTTTAGTGCTAACAAATCTAAGTGCTAAAATTTTGACACTTTTCTCTTTTAGTTTCGTTTTAAAAGATATAACAATTTTAATAAGGAGAATTTTATGAAAATCAGTGTATTATTTGCAATTAGCCTTTTTACATTCATAGCTATACCAATATCCCTAGCTTATGCTCATCCAAATCATGGAGCTAAAAAAATAAACAGATTAACTGAAAAACTATCTCTAAACCCAGAGCAACAAGAACAAATAACTCAAATTTTTGAAAACGCCCGTAATGCTTGTCAATCTTTTGAATCCAGACAAGAGCGTAAAAATTGCATGCGAGAGCAAAATGTAAAGGGTTCTATTAATTCGGTACTTACTCCTGAACAACAATTAACTTTTGGGAAAATGAGAAAAGAAAGAAAGAGCCTTAGAAAAGGAAGAAAGCCTCATAGATAAAGAGCAAATAGTTAGTGAGCTAAAAGAATATCAAATTATTTCTGATGTTCTTTTAGGCGATACTGAAAAATTTGCATTAATCGTAACTCACTATCAGCCTCGAATTCAGGCTTTTTGTACTAGAATGATGAACTCAAAAGAGCTTGGTCGAGATGCCGCACAAGAAACCTTTTTAAAAACATTTAAATCCTTAAAATCTTACAAACAAGAATCAAGTTTTAAAACCTGGCTTTTTACTATAGCTAGAAATCAATGCATAGACTTTATTAGAAAGAATAAAAAAGCACCTGATTTAGGACTAGATGATAGTCACTCAAAAAATTTCACCAAAAGCACTGCAGACTCACTTGAGGCAAAAGACTTAGCTAGGAAAATACTAAATCAATTAAGCGAAAAGAACAAAGAAGTAGTATTATTAAAAGAGGCGTATGGTATGAGCTACGACGAAATTTCTAAAATTACAAAATCCAGTATTGATAGCGTAAAAGCTAGGCTAAAAAGAACTAGAAAAGAAATGCTTGAAATTGCTAGAGAATTTAATGACACTAATTAAGAATCAGAGCGTATTAAAGATAGATGGATAAATTATAAATGGATAAACTGGAAGAGAAAATTAATACAGGCATAAGACAGCTAAATAGTGTTGATGCAAATCCTATTTTTGTATCTCAAGTAATGTCTAGAATTGAAAAAGAAGAAAATAGTAACTTTTTCAAAAGTATTACTCTTTGGGCTCCTCAAATAAGCGGATTGCTTGCATCCTTATTTATACTCGCAATAATTCCTAAAGAAACAAATTTAGGAAATGACAATCAAGAACAATTTTATGTATTTCAATCAGAAGAAATTTTTGAGCAAGAATCCACTGATTATTCTGATTTACTTGAACTGGAAAATATCTCATGAAAAAATATATATCCTATCTAGTACTTTTATTTCTTGGATTTTCACTGGGTCTTGCCTATCCTCACATAATTGGGAAAGATTGCCTTGAACAAAGAAAACAGCATAAAAAACTAGCTAAAAAACACAAGAGAAAAGACTTTAGAAAAGATCCTAGCTTACACTTTATAAATAAACTCTCTAAAAAACTAGACTTAACAGAAGAACAAAAAAACAAAGCTCTAGTGATTTTTAAAGCACAGCATAAAAAAATGGAAGGGATGAGAAAAAAAGTTAGGCCTCAGTTCAAGTCTATAAAAGATGAAACATTTCAAAAAATAAGTGCTATTTTAGATCAAGAACAAAAAGAAATTTTTAAATCTATTCGCAAGAAAATTTTTAAAAACAGAAGACCTCCAAGATATCATAGAGGTCTAAAATAGACTAAATAGCTCTAAACTAAATCAAACCTGTCTAGGTTCATTACTTTATCCCAAGCGGAAATGAAATCACTGATAAATTTATCTTTAGAATCACTACAAGCATAAACCTCAGCTAAAGCTCTTAGTTGAGAATTTGAGCCAAATACTAAATCAGCTGCTGTTGCTCTCCACTTAATCTCACCACTTTTATAATCTCTACCTTCATAAAAATGAGAACATTTATCAGATACTTTCCAAGTAATATTGTTATCTAACAAATTTAAAAAGAAATCGTTTGATAACGTTCCCTTATTCTCTGTTAGCACTCCAATATCTGAGACATCATAGTTACAATTAAGAGCTCTTAAGCCTCCTAATAACACTGTCATCTCAGGGGCTGATAAACTAAGTAAATGCGCTTTATCAATTAAAAGCTCTTCAAAAGGAAGAGTTTGTTCTTTATTTAAGTAATTCCTGAATGCATCAGAACTTGGCTCAAGAACTTTAAAAGACTCAACATCTGTTTGTTCCTGAGTTGCATCAGTTCTACCAAAAGTAAATGGAACTTTTTTCCCACTTACTTTTTCTAATGCTGCACATCCTGCAAACACAATTAAATCAGCCATTGAAATCTCAAAATCTTTCTTTACTTCTTCAAGCTTAGAAATTATTTTCTCTAATTCACTAGGATTATTAACTTCCCAGCTTCTTTGAGGCTCTAGTCTTATTCTTGCTCCATTTGCCCCGCCTCTTTTATCAGTAATTCTAAAGCTTGAAGCTGAAGCCCAAGCAGTTCTAATTAATTGAGCATTACTTAAGCCAGATTCTAAAATCTTCTTTTTTAACTCTTCAGTATCGGCATCATTTAAGGCTTGAAAAGATTCTTGAGGAACTGGGTCTTGCCAAATTTGCGCCTTCGGAACCTCAGCTCCTAAACAGCAACTAACTGGCCCTAAATCTCTATGAGTTAATTTATACCAAGCTCTAGCAAATGCATCTGCAAACTGATCTGGGTTTTCATAAAAACGTTTTGAAATTGGGCCGTAAATCGGATCCTCTTTAAGTGCTAAATCAGTAGTGAACATTACAGGAGCATGTTTTTTACTTGAGTCATGTGCATCAGGAACACTGTCTTTTCCTCCTCCATCTTTTGGTATCCACTGTGTTGCCCCTGCAGGGCTTTTTACTTGCACCCATTCAAAGTTATATAAATTTTCAAAATAATTATTATCCCATTTAGCTGGCTCTGTAGTCCAAGCACCTTCTAAGCCACTAGTAATAGTGTCTCTTCCTTTTCCAGATTTATAAGTGTTATTCCAACCTAGACCTTGCATCTCAATTGAAGCACCTTCAGGTTCAGCTTCTAAATGCTCATCGCTTGCAGCACCGTGAGCTTTTCCAAAAGTATGTCCACCTGCAATTAAGGCTACAGTTTCCTCATCGTTCATTGCCATTCTTGCAAAAGTTTCTCTAATATCATGAGCTGATGCTTTTGGATCAGGATTCCCATTTGGTCCTTCTGGGTTTACGTAAATTAATCCCATTTGCACAGCACCCAATGGTCTCTCTAAGTCTCTGTCTCCACTGTATCTTTCATCCTCTAGCCACTCACTTTCAGAGCCCCAGTAAATATCTCCTTCTGGCTCCCAGATATCCTCTCTACCACCTGCAAAACCAAAGGTTTTAAAACCCATAGATTCTAAAGCAACATTGCCTGTAAGGATCATTAAATCTGCCCAAGAAATTTTCTTGCCGTATTTTTGCTTAATCGGCCAAAGTAATCTTCTTGCCTTATCTAAGTTTGCATTATCAGGCCAACTATTAAGAGGAGCGAAACGCAAAGTGCCTGAAGCTGAGCCGCCTCTGCCATCTGTAACCCTATAAGTCCCAGCACTATGCCAAGCCATTCTAATAAAAAAGCCACCATAATGACCAAAATCTGCAGGCCACCAATCTCTAGAGTCTGTCATTAAATCATTTAAATCTTTTTTAAGTGCAGCGATATCTAAACTAAGAAATTCTTTTTTATAATCAAAACTTTCTTCCATCGGATTTATAAGACTGGAGTTTTGATGAAGTATTTGAAGATTTAATTGATTTGGCCACCAGTCTTTATTAGATGTTTTTCTTGCTGCAGTTTTTTTAGTTGCGTTAATTACAGGACATTTACTAGCCATATCTTCTCCATTCTCTTAAATATACTTTCTTAAATACCCGTGCTTTATTGCACCATAAGTGCTATTACTCAAATGCATTAATATTATAAGAGCTATGACCAGCATGCATAACTTTGACTACAATCAAATGCTACACTTTCTAGCTGTAGCGAAAAGCAAAAGCTTTACTAAGGCTTCAAATATATTAAACATTTCTCAACCGGCTCTTAGCAGATCTATTCAAAAATTAGAGGCTAAAATTACAGAACCTCTTTTTGAAAGACTTCCAAAAGAACTAAAACTTACTAACACGGGAGATATTTTTCTTAATAGAGCATTAGAAATCAAAAGCTTAGTTGAAACAACATCTAAAGAACTAGAGCAAAATAAAACTAAGGGTATTATTCGCCTAGCAGTAATTCCAACAATAGCTCCTTACCTATTACCAAGCTTACTAAAAGAATTTAGAAAACATAATTCTCAAATTAAAATTCAAGTAAGAGAAGATACCACTAACAATATTATTTCTCAGTGCAAAGAAAATGAAATCGACTTAGCAATAGTAGCTTTTCCAATTAAAGACAAAAGCCTAAATTTTGAAACTCTTTTTGAAGATGAGCTAATGCTAGTCTTACCTAAAGGGCACGAATTAGAGAGTAAAAAAAGCATAAGTCTTTTAGACATTGAAAAACAGCCTTTTATCTCTCTTGATAAACAACACTGTTTATCTGATAACATTGAGGAATACTGTAGTAGAAAATCTGTTGCTAGAATTGAGATTGAAAGAACTAATCAAATTACTACAATTCAAGAATTAGTAGCTCTAAAGCATGGGATTTCAATTATTCCATCAATTGCTAAGAAGTTAGATAAGAGCAAACAAAGGATATACCGTTCTTTTTCTGGAGCTAAGGTAGTAAGAAAAATTGGAATACTAACTAAGCCTACTAGATTTGAGAGTAATTCATTAGCTACTTTTAAAAATTTTGTTAGAGACTTCTGTTCTAAATAAATCTTTAAATAAAAAAAGCACGGTATAAAACCGCGCTTTAAATAAACTATCTATAATAATTTACTATTGAAAGGCAGAACTAGCTACTTCAAATGTTCCTTTTTCTATTGAACATAGATCCATGCTTCTCAAAGTATGAGTAGTTGTAGATCTAACATTCAAATTCGAACTAGCGGTTCCACTACTACTTCTAATATCACCTGCAATTCCAATATCTAAAGGCACATGATTTGCAGCAAGAGCCTGAGATGTTCTAGCTACACACTCATTTCCAATTTTATCAGAGGTATTTCCAAAATACTGAATGTAGTTACCTTTAATATCTGTAGTTCTAATAAGATAAAGGTTATTTGGATAAAGACCTACTAAAGAAACATCAGACTTAACTCCAGGAATTGAGGCAGCTGCGTTTCTATTAAAAGGAACTGATTTTACTATAAACGCTTTAGTAATAGTTGCACCACCGATAAGACCTGTTTGAGTTCTATCAGATTCAACTCTAATTCCACCACTATTTGTAAAAGTAGTATCTAGTCTTACCCATACTCGACTAGTCTCACTCTCACCAAACATTGGAGATATTATATTACTAAGAACATTCTTAGTATAATCATTCATTGGACCTGAAATCTCAATGTTTCTAGTGTTACTAGTTCTAGCAAAAATTCTAAACTCATCAGAATTACTTTCAAAAGACCTTATTTCACTGATGTAAGTAACAGTACTACCAGGACCACTTGCATAAGCACTTGATGCTAGTAAAAAGATACTTGCTAAAACACATTTAACTTTCATTATAAAAACCCCTTTTATATTTAATAAAATTATACATATTATGGTCCTGGATTTAGCTGATTTTGCTTCAAAATAATTATAAAAAAATTAAAAAAATGATTTTCTTTAATCGTATCTATGCGCATTTGTAAGAACTTGTATTAAGTATTTAATTTTTGAAAGAAAAAAGCTAAGTCTTATATGCTCTGCATTCTAGAAAGCTGCGCTTTTCTTGCAGGAAAGTAAAAAGCCACACCACAAAGTATAATTGTTCCAAGCTCAGCAATTAACTGCTTTGAATGTGCAACATGAAAGTAATTTAAGTGCTCGCCTAGTGCAAAAATTAACATCAACATTAATGCAAAAAATAAACCTACCCTAGAAACTGCTCCTATCACTAAAAATTTAGCCCCATATTCTCTAACTAATTTCTCTCCGCCTTTCCATGCAAAAATACCTGCAAGTAGAGTAAAAATACCAACCACTATACTTGAAAGAATCCAACTTCCTACTGCATTAGAAATTCCAGAAGAACCATTTTCTCCTAAGTGGATTGCAGTGCCGTGCGCAAAACTAGCAGCATCAACAGAACCTACAACAGCAGTAGTTACTAAAATTTCTTTAAAACTAATTTCACTATCTTCTAATTCAGGATCTAGCGCTTCTTTAATAGATTCGTAAGCAAAATAACCTGTAAGAGCGATTCCTATTACTCGAATTAATATCATTGCAATAACTTTAAACTCTGCAGCATACACTGTAATAACAGCAGCTATAACACCAAAAAGCATATGAAAAACCGTAATTAAACTTGCCCAAATAAAAGCAGATTTAAATTTTTTAATATGTTTAAAATTACAAATTATGGCCATCATCCCATCAGGACTACAAACAAGGCCCGCTACTACTGAAACAATAATCCAAGATGTTAAATTCATGTGCGCTAAATCTAAATGATTTAGGCAATTATAGAAAGAAATACTCACTGTTTAAAAAACAATAAAGACAGGCACCTTTGATTCCCCTCTCCCTATGTCTCTACTTCAATTAAACATCAGTCAGATATTTCTAAACTAAAACTAGCTGAAGAATTTTTTGCTGTTTTTATAAAAGCTCGTGTTCTTTTTTAGATAAAAAAAGTCTACTATTCTCTAGAAATAGCACTTAAGGGATTAAGAGTGCCGCCAAAAGGAGCTTGGCCTTGCAGTCCAGGGGTTGTAAGATTAAAAATTCTTAAATCATTAAAAAGCCATGTTTTCTGGCCCTCATACATTTCTAATGTACTAACAATTTTCTCGCTCCCTATGGTTCTAGTTATTTCCATTTGCACACTAAATGTTGTTCGATTTAATATTTTGTATGAAAAAGATGATTCAGCAATTCTTTTATTAAATGAGTCTATTTGTTTTTTGTACTCTTGCTCAACCTTAGATAGAGATTTTGTATCTCCGCTTTTCTTAGACATTTTTCTAAGACTTTCTAAGTATTCTTTGCCATTGCTACTTAATCTGTTTGTTTCTGCTTTTCTATCAATACGACTTACTTTCCAATTATAAAAATCGATTAAAACTGATAAGTCATTACTACTTTTAAGCTTTGAAACAATTTGCTCTATTGTATTCTCTGGTGAGATTGCGTAGCAATTTCCAACCATTACAACAGTAATAAAAATAAAAAGTTTAAGTATTTTATTCATAATCTCTAGTAAATAAATCCTGTGTTAAATAAGTAAAAGCAGGTGTTAAAGGTGGGAGTTTGTCTAACTCATTAAATCTTTCATCATATGACCAAGTTCTATTAGGTGCACTGTAGTAATCAATTGTTGAATAAAAATCTGATTGAGAATGCCTAGGCTCGCCCAAGCTAACCATTGAACCTTCATAAGTAAAATCAGTATCAGCAGAAGAGTCCTCCTGTCTAAACCATTCATTAAATCTAAAAATATTAATTACCCCTCCCCCTCTACTAGAATTTCCCTGATCCTGTCCTGCAACTCCATTGGCTCCACCTGTCATCTTAACTCCTGAAAGTAAGGCTGTTCTTACAGTAGTATCACTTCCTGCTCTATTATAAGCACTAGTAATTAGAGAATCAGTATCTTGCCAAGCATTAGATAATAGATATGTTGAATCTGCAATGATAGATGAAGGAATCCAATTAGTAATATTAGAATTATAATCTCCCCATACCACAATTCTCTGATCGGTAACTACAGTTAGACCTTTTGGTAGCGGGGCACTTGAAGTCGTTGCTTTAAGTCTTTCAGAATTTCTTAACCTAATCGTATAATTATTATGCCCCGCACTACTTAAATTGCCATCGATAGTAGGGAAAAAGACTAAGCCCCCATCTGAAACCTCGTTTAATGCTTTAGAGTCGATTATACTTGGATTATGATATAGGCAACTTAGTAAATTTCTAGTATCAATCTCTAAAGTTGTCTCATAGTTATTAATTGCAGCATTCTTAAAATGCTCTCTGTATAATCTTAACTTATCTCCACTACTACCAGGCCATGTGCTAGCAATTGCCTTGCCATTAATATCTCCTGAGCATGAATTAATAAGACTAGTTGAAGCTACATCGATACTATTATCGGTATTCATAACAACAATTCCTGTTGAAGAAAGACTGGTGTCAGGCTCATTTGAGCTATTCAGCTTTAAGACAAGTCTTAAATCAGCTTTTAGCCAATATGGACCATCTCCAAAAGCATCCGCTTCTTCAATTGATGGGACTTTAACTTTGCCAATCTCGCTTATAACTTTTTCTTCCCAAGGGGTGACATCATCAATTATATGCCTAGAACTAGAACAACTAGAGAAATCAATATAATCTGGTGTATTTTTATAAGCACGGACTAATGAGGTATAATCAGTACAACTACTTGTGCTTTTTCTACCTCTATACAGCTCCTCAGCTACTGTTATTTGCTTTTGAAAGGATAGTGAACTTGGGCCTGCGTTACTTTGCGAAGCCAAATAAACAGCACTATTGCCATGCACTGGCCCATTAACAATCATTTCATTTCCATTAAAGAATTCTAAATCATCTTCAAAAAAGATTCCGAATTGAAAAAGAGGAACAGAGCGAGCTCTAAATGTTAAACCTAGTAAAGCTTGATTATTATTTTTTACTCCCCTGCCCACTGAAGCAACAGTATATCTACTCTCTACAGCATTTAGGCCCTGAAAAGGCAAGCCAGGAGGAACAAGAATATTAATCGCCTCTGCTTCTTCTTGAACATACGTAATTGCTTTATAACCATTATCAAAGTTATAAGTTCTACACTCAAAATCTCCCGAACCAGAAGAAGAAGTATCACAATCTTCAACAGAATTTGGTGAAACTCCCGATGGAAGATTGAAACTATCTAAGGCTCTTTTAATTAGCCCTGCCCTTAAGTTTAAACCTGCTTCTGCTGCATTAAAACCCGATGAACTGTCTTTCGATGAACGAGCGAGTAGAATCTCTGACCTAGTCATAACTAAATAACTTCCTGCTAATGCAGTCATTACAGTTATTAATAAAAATACAGTTATTAGAGCAAAACCAGCTTCGTTATTTTTCATATGATATTAGTACTATTAGATACAGACATTATATTTCTTGGAAAAACGTCTTGATTATGTGAATAAGAAATTTCTTTATTAAATTTATTTTCAGACCCTGTTAACTCTAAATTTACTAACTTTATGTCTTTCCAATTTAGGCTATCACCAGCACTTAATGAATCAAGCACAGTTCCATCTTCCATTTCTAATTTTACAGAAAGATTTGTTATAGAAAAAGCAACAGATTGAGATTCATCACTATGACCATCCTTATACATAACAAGTGAGTTTTCTGTACTAGAATGAGCAAATTTAAACTCTTCAATAACAAAAATAAAAGTAGTAATCCGATCATAGGCATTAGAGATAGAAGATGTGTCAAAATAGAACCCATCGGAACTATTTCCGCTACTAGTATAATCAACAAATTCTCCTGTTTTGCCTACAGCATCATAAATAAAAAGCCTAGCAGTTGTTGGATTTTCATCTCTATAATTTTCAAAGTTAGCATGTAAAGTTGAAACATTAGATTCCTTACAAACCGTATCAGGCAAACTATCTTGAGAAATGAAGATTCTACTTGAGCCAGCTGCAGCTTCACTACAAAGCGTTAAAACCTCATTTAAAATTCCTCTTCTAATAGTTAAGATATCAGATTGAGAGCCTACTCCATCTTCTAAGATCAAAGCTGGGAAAGCAGAAGATAAATTTTCTCCAACTTGCTTTATATTTATCGAAGCTATATCTGCAGAAGTTCTTAAATTACTTGCAATATTTACTCTTACAACGTCCTCTAAGTATAATTGCCTATTTGATAAAGCTGCAGAAAGCACAATTCCAAAAATGATTGAATTCAGTAACATTGCAACCATGAGCTCCATTAATGTAAAACCTTTCTGATCTACCCTCATTGCTCTCTAGCCCCTCCACCTAAAGAAACCTCAACAACAGAAGCACGCTCTGCTAAGTTATTAATCTCAAAACTAGTGTTTGTTTGAGAAAAGCCCCTAGGAGTAAAACACACAGACCATAATGTAGAGCTAAGACTTGCTCCTTGTGGGAAATTATACTGTACTGATGGATCTATATCTGTTGCAGAATCACAATCACTTCCAAATGCAGTTATAATTTGATTATTAAATGCAGGATACACCCTAGCATACTGAGTTCTAGAAATTGCTTTTGCTCTAGCTAATTGTAGAAAAATTAAACTAGAACTAGTAGCATTTTTTAAGGGATCATCTAAAACTTTTATATTCGGAATAGCCACTGCTACCATAATAGATAGCACCGTTAATACGGTTAATAGCTCTAGTAATGTAATACCTTTTTGATCCATGCTAAACTACCCACACACTGAAAATTTATCAGCACAGCAGTCACCATAAAATGAGCAATAAGAATCACACCAACAATTTTGAGTTCTAGTGCCACACTTAGAAACACAAGAATTTGGACCAGGAGCAGAACTACTAGAAGAAGAAGAACTACTAGAAGAAGAACTACTAGAAGATCCTAAATTATCACTGCCTGAAGTAAAATCACTAAAAACAGTCTCTGTAGTGTACCATACCCTACTTCCCTTTCTTGCTTCTAAAGTAATATGCCTAACACTATCAGTTGGGCAAAATTCTGATTTTAAGCAGTACGAGCTTTTAACGATATATGAATCTTCATCATTTACTTGTATTGTTTGCTCATCATCACCAGATTGTGGAATTAAACTTAACTCTTTAACTCTAAGCTGATCAATAACTGTTTGAGCTGCTCTTACTGCTCCGTTTCTATCTTGTTGAGTTCTATTGTGAGATGAAAAGTTAATAAACATGCCAGCAAAAGCCATGCCAACTATACTTAGAATTGAAAGAGCTACAAGTATCTCAAATAGTGTAAAAGCTTTCTCATTATTTATCATATACATTCTATCGGCTAAATAATTATATTCTTTAACTTTTAAAGACTTTTTTTAATCATATTGTATATGTGCTGATCTAAGGCGCTGACTCTAGGTGTGCTTTGCTGAACAATCAAACTTTTAATGCTTAAAAGTAAATTAATCTTAGCAGCTTCATGTTTTTTCTTATCTTTAGAATTTAATTTACTTAATTTCTTTACTTTTTTCTTAATAAGGCCAATTCTAGCATCAGAAAAAGTTATGTCTTTAAGTAAAATATTAGCACTATCGTATTTTTCATCTTTAATATAAAAATATATACCTAACGTCTTCTCAATATCAGCAAATCTTTTTCTATCTAGAATCTTAATATGCGAGTCAGCTAAGAGCTTTTCAGAAAGACCGTTACTACTTACTAAATTACTTATTCTATTTTTTACTTTAGCTTTATGTGCACCTTTAATCCAAGAACCAGCAAAGCCCATTAACATAATAAGAACTAAAGTTGAGCTAACAGCTAAAAGCCAAGCTCCCATTTTAACACGTCTCCCTATATTCTCAATTTTAATATTATCTTCCACATAATGTCTGTCGGTGGAATCAAAGCTTTTCTAAAGATTCTAAAGCTCTATTTTTTCAACTATTGAATTAAGCTCTTCATTAGAAAAAAAGCTAATTTTAAGCTCACCTGCTCCGTTCTTCTTCTTACTTAAAGTAACTTTAGTTCCAAGCGCTCTTCTTAGTCTATTTTCAATTGCTGAAGTAATAGGATCAACTTCCTTAACTTTACCATTCTTAGCACTTGAAGCTTTACTCTCAGCTTCTCTAACAGATAGCTTATTAGTTATAATTTGCTCTGCTAATTCAAAAGCCTCATCACCTGCCATTAAAAGAGCTCTTGCATGTCCAGAAGAAATCTTACCAGATTTAAGCATGAGCTGAATTTTAGGATCTAATTTTAAAAGCCTAATCGTATTTGCAATAGTGCTTCTACTCTTACCTACAGCCTTTGCAATCTCTTCTTGTGAAGCTGAGAACTCATCAGCTAGTCTTTGATAAGCAAGTGCCTCTTCAACAGGATTTAGATCTGTTCTTTGAACATTTTCTACAATACTAAGCTCTAGTATTTCCCTTTCGTTAAGCTCTCTAATTAAAGCAGGAATCTTAGTAATTCCGGCTAGTTGAGATGCCCTAAAACGCCTCTCTCCTGCTACTATTTCATAGCTGTCTTCTGCTTTTTTAGTAACCAAAATTGGCTGTAACAAACCAGACTTCTTAATTGAATCAGATAGCTCTTGTAAATCTTGATGTGAAAACTCTTTTCTTGGTTGAGTAGGATTTGCCTTAACATTAGAAACATCTAAGAACATTAAGCCATTAGTGTTTTCTTCTTTATTAAAAGAATAAGCCTGCTCTCTACTAATCGACTTTTGTAAAGCTTCTGGACTTGGTACAGATGCCGCATAAGACTTATAAGCCTTAGGCTCAACCTTTACTGCATTTGCAGACATTAATGCACTTAAGCCTCTGCCTAAAACATTCTTTGAACTCTTCTTATTTGCGCCTTTTGTAGGTGTTTTTTTCATTTTTTTACTTATTTTTGTTGTTATTTTTTTAGTGTTTAACTTTTTTGTTGTTGTCTTTTTTGGTGCTATCTTTCTCTTTGCTACCTTACTACTTGCAGTTTTTGTTAAAGGTTTTTTAGCGCCTTTTTTATTAACTTGTTTCTTTGTAGCTTTCTTTTTTACTAGCTTCTTAGCTATTTTTTTAGTTGATTTTTTTGCAACCTTCTTTGCTGACTTCTTAGTATTTTTCTTAGCTACTTTTTTAGCTGTCTTCTTTGTAGTTTTCCTCCCAGTCTTCTTCACCGACTTTTTCACTGTTTTCTTCACAGCACCCCTAAGTGCCGGCTTTTTCTTAGTATTTTTCTTCTTAGCGCTTGCTCTAGGTGCCATATCTCACACCACCATCTTTACTAGTACTATTCTTACTCTGCTTAGACTCTAACTCATTTGCTAACGCCAAATAAGCCAATGCACCTGCTGAGTTCGGGGCATATTCAAAAATACTTTGCCCGAAACTTGGAGCCTCACTTAGCTTAATACTTCTTGGAATAATAGTATTAAACATTGCTTCTCCAAAAAAATCTTTTGCTTCCTTACCAACTTGCTTAGTTAGTTTAGTTCTACCGTCATACATTGTTAGTACAACACCTTCTAATTCTAAATTTTTATTAAGTTTCTTTTTAGCTAGTTGATAAGTCTGCATTAAGGAGCTAACTCCCTCTAATGCGTAATACTCACACTGTAAAGGCACTAAAAGAGAATCAGAAGCTACTAAAGCATTAATAGTAAGTAAGTTTAAAGAAGGTGGGCAGTCGATAAAAATATAATCAAATTGAGACCTTAGCTTAGATATTTCTTTTTTAAGGATTCTTTCTTTCTTCTCAGAGTTTGCTAACTCCACTTCAGCACCAACTAAATCAGAGTTCGCAGGAGCCACCCAAAGCCCATCTAGCTCTCCACCGATAATAACTGAGCTTAGACTAAACACACCAGTGAAAACATCATAAAGAGTAGCCTCAAGACTATTCTTATCAAATCCACAACCAGAAGTAGCATTACCTTGAGGGTCGATATCAATAACTAAGACTTTCTTCCCAGAACAAACAAGAGCCGCAGCTAAATTTACAGAAGTAGTAGTCTTTCCTACCCCTCCTTTTTGATTTGCTACCGCTATTACCTTTCCCAAAGTCAAATATCCCGTTTAATGACCGCGCTACTTTACGCGTCTTAAAGTTAGACATAGCAGAAAAATGTTTCACGTGAAACACTTCGGCGAATATTTTTTAAATTTAAGACAGCAAGGCAGGATTTAAAGCTAAGCTAGAACTATTAGCTAAGGCGCACTTTAGTGATGGCCCTAGGCACGAGACGGTCTTAGATTCGATATAAGATGTTTCACGTGAAACATTTGGACCAAGAAAAAAGCAAGAGAGAAAGAAAGAAGTAGACTGAACAATGATTGCGTTAGGATTAAATGAGAAAGTTAAGATTTAAGACTAAGACTATGACTAAGACTAGGATTAAGATCTTGCCCTAGGGGTCCATACAGCCAGTTTACGAGACGGGCCAGAGCCATACAGACTATAATCTATGACTTTATCAGCTTTACCTTTCCAACTAGGGCCTAAAAGCTGGCAGATAGTGCCATTAGGACTTAAAAGACTCTTAGACAAGCTCAAAAATTGCTCCTGCATACCTAAAGCCCTCGAGCAGATAAGATCATAGCTACCATCCACATCTTCTAGTCTTGAATGAAGAAGCTCTACGTTATCTAGTCCCAACTTAGAGCACACCTCTTTTAAGAATATTTGTCGCTTTTGCCTAGGCTCACAAAGAAAGAATCTCGTCTCAGGCTTTAATATTGCAAAGATAATACCTGGAAGCCCTGCCCCGCTACCAACATCCAAACAGCTCCAGTAACTACTTAGCTCTTTTTCCATTAACAAAAAGGCTGCGTAAGAATCCTGAAAATGCCTCTCAATTAAGACCTCCTTGGAACCAGGTGAAACCAAATCTATTTTATTATTCCACTTAATAAGAAGATCTAAATAGCTCTCCAATAAGTTAATATTGGCTGATGGCTCAGTATCTGGGCTTAAAAAGTCTCTAGTTTGTTCTAATAGATGTTTCACGTGAAACATCTCTACCTTGTAAGGAAAAGTTAGACAATTAGAATCCTAAAGAATAATGTTTAAAAAGATAAAGCGAATATAGAAACAAGTGCATATAAAGGGCCACACTAAAAGAACGATACTAAAAGAAGTACACTGAGAAACTTATGCATAGAACATACAAAATACTAGCAATCATACTTATTGTTATCCTAAGTACTTTAGCATGCAACAAGCCTAAAGAAAGAATAAATATAAAGCCCTGGAAAAGCTTAAAGCTATACGAGCCTGCACAAAAAGAATACAAGGGACTATTGAGTGTAGATTTTAAAGACACTCCACTGTCTACCGCACTTCAAATAATCTCTGAACATTCTGGTAAGTCAATATTAATAGATGAGGATATCGCTAAAATAAAAATTACATTTAGAAAAATTGATTCTTCTCCTGAAAGCATAATAGATGCTCTTTGTAGTAATAATAACTTAAACAAAAATGAAGTTAGTAAAAGTATGATAATATTATCTAAAGAGATAGAGCGCCTGGAACCTCAATAAAGAGAAAAGTCTTTAAATGATGAAGCTGAGAACCTTTTAAAAGCGTTAAAATCCTTAATATTTGACAAAACCTATTTACTACCATATTAGTGCAGGATTGTTCTTTTAAATTCTTATACTAGAAAATTAACTCTATAGGCCTTAGCTTTTACTAAGGCTAATAGACTCCAAAAAGGATTTTAAGTGTGATGCCTAGAGATCTACTTTCTGCGCATTTCACTTTAACCGTTATGTAAGGTTTTAGTGGTGAAGTTTTATC
>CAYOZL010000037.1:0-23573 GCA_964408435.1 uncultured Bdellovibrionales bacterium
GTAGAGTTAATACTTAACCAAACCACATCTTTTGCTCTGTATCTACTCTGCAAAGCTTGCATGTCGCCATTATTATAATGCTTTTTAACAAACGGACACCCAGGATTAGTCCATTCAAGCACTACTACTTTATCTTTATAATCATCAAGTTTTACTTCGGCTCCATCAAAAGACTTCAAAGTAAAACCCGGAGCATCAGCGCCAGTATCTAAGGCAAAACAATTAGATGCCAGTAATAAGCAAAATAGTAATACGGTTAATTTTTTCATAATTCCTTTTCTATTTAAAAATAATTAAGTAACGCAAGCAAATCTTAATCCTAGTCTTGGTCTTTGTCTTTTTCCTTTTAGACTAAGAAATTAGACCAGGACTAAGATTAAGACTAAGAAAAACTTTCTGAGTGAGAAGTTCTTTTATTCGAACTTAACCCCCTGAGCCAACGGCAATTCATCACTCCAATTAATAGTATTAGTTTGACGTCTCATATAAGCTTTCCATGAATCAGACCCAGCTTCTCTTCCACCACCAGTTTCCTTCTCACCACCAAAAGCCCCACCAATCTCTGCCCCTGAAGTTCCGATATTAATATTAGCTATTCCACAATCCGAGCCACCAACGGACAGAAAATACTCTGATTTTTTCACATCATTAGTAAAAATCGCAGAACTTAATCCTTGGGGTACATCATTTTGAATTTTGATTGCTTCTTTAAAATCTTCAAATTCTAAAACATATAAAATAGGAGCAAATGTTTCTTCTTTCATGACATCTATTACACTTGTACACTCAATGATTGTAGGATTAACATATAGGTCTTTAAAAACATCTCCACCTTGAACAATTTTAGCCCCCTGATCTTTTGCTTTTTTTACAGCCTCTTTAAAAGACTCAACAGCTCTGTCGTTAATCAGTGGCCCTAAAAGATTTTCAGAATCTAGGGGGTTTCCTATTTTTACTTTTGAATATCCCTTTTTAAGCTTTTCTAATAATTTTGCTTTTAGACTTTTATGCACAAATAATCTTCTAGTAGTTGTGCATCTTTGACCTGCAGTTCCTACTGCACCAAAGACTATTCCTCTTGTTGCAAGTTCTATATCTGCATCTTCGCAAACAATGATTGCATTGTTTCCACCTAGTTCTAAAAGCGACCTACCAAATCTTTTTGCAACTGTTGCTCCGACCTCTCTACCCATTTTGCAAGAACCTGTAGCACTTACTAATGGAATACGCTTATCCTCTGAAAGCTTAATTCCCATTTGTGCTTTATCATCGGTGAGTAAAGTAAAAAGAGCAGGGAATCCATTATCACTAGCAACTTTTGCACAAATTTTATTTAGCGCTACGGCAGTTAATGTTGCAAATTCAGATGGCTTCCAAATTACCGTGTCTCCACAAACTGCAGCTATCATTGCATTCCAAGCCCAAACTGCAGCAGGAAAATTAAACGCACTAATTACTGCAACCGGCCCTAGCGGATGCCATTGTTCATACATTCTATGGTTTGGTCTTTCAGAGTGCATGCTCTTACCGTAAAGCTGTCTAGATAAACCAACTGCAAAATCTGCAATGTCTATTACTTCTTGAATTTCACCTAGGCTTTCTGTTTTAATCTTACCAACTTCTAAAGTAAGTAGATTTGCCAGTGCGTCTTTATGCTTTCTAATTTCAACGGCAATCTGCCTTACAATTTCACCTCTTTTTGGTGCAGGTAATTTAGACCAAGTTTGAAAACAGTCTGCAGAATTTAATAGAGTATTTTCATAATCTTTATCTGAACTTAAGCTAACTTCTCCTAGTTTGCTATTATCAATAGGGCTAAAACTTGAAATATTGCCACTTGAGCCCTTTATCCAAGCCCCATTATAAGTTCCGCTATTATTTTCTGATAAATTTAATTCTTTAAATGTACTTGTAATAATTTCTTTCATATCAATTTTCGACTGGTTAAATCCTTTGTTGAAGTAGTATCATCATACATTAAGTATTGTGCAACAGAATTGTGAGTTAAGAAATGGCAAAAATTAAACCAGAGAACGTTATTGAAAGTATGTCTAAGCATATGCTTGTTGATGTTGTTCCAATAATTGCAGATTTAGAAAAAAGTTTTGGAAATAACTTAGTAGATGCCGTTAATGGCAAGTCTTACCTTGATTGTTTTAGCTATATTGCTAGTAATCCAATTGGTCACAATCATCCTGGTCTTAGTGATAAAGCTTTCCAAGAAAAACTTTTAAAAGCTTCACTAGTAAAACCTTCTAATTCAGATTTCTATTGCGTTGAGTTAGCAGAATTCGTGGATGCTTTTGCTACAATTGCAAAGCCAGATGAATTTAAATATTTATTTTTCATAGATGGTGGAGCATTAGCAGTAGAGAACGCCTTAAAAACAGCTTTTGATTGGAAAGTAAGAAAGAATTTAGAAAGAGGTGATAAGTCTGAATTAGGTAGTAAGATAATTCACTTTAAACAAGCTTTTCACGGACGCTCTGGATACACACTTAGTTTAACTAACACTGCAGATCCAAGAAAAATTAAGTTCTTTCCAAAATTTGATTGGCCAAGAATTACTAATCCAAAAGTACACTTTCCATTAGAAGATTCTTTAGATGAAGTTATTAAGCTAGAAAAACAAGCTGAAAGCGAAATCATGCAAGCACTAAAAGATAACAAAGATGATATCGCTGCGATTATAATTGAGCCAATTCAAGGTGAGGGCGGGGATAATCATTTCAGGCCAGAGTTTCATAAATTGCTTAGAAAAATAGCTGATGAAAACGAGTTGCTATTAATTTACGATGAAGTTCAAAGTGGTTTAGGCTTAACTGGAAAGATGTGGGCTTATCAACATTATGGAATCGTTCCAGATATTGTTTGCTTTGGTAAAAAGACTCAAGTGTGTGGAATTATGGTTGGCGAGAGAGTTGATGAAGTTGAGAACAATGTATTTAAAGAGGCATCTAGAATTAACTCAACTTGGGGTGGTGGACTTAGTGACATGGTTCGCTCACAGAAAAATCTTGAAATTATTAGAGATGAAAAGTTAGTAGAGAATGCTGCAAGTGTTGGGGAGTATCTATTAGAAAGATTACAAAACTTAGATGCTGTAAAATCTGGAAAAGTTGATAATCCAAGAGGAAAGGGCTTGCTTTGTGCACTTGATGCAAAAGATGCTGAGCATAGGGATAAGATTTTTGTTAACTGCTTCAAGTCAGGATTGTTAATACTTAAATGCGGAATTAAAACTTTGAGACTTAGACCTTCTTTAACCTTTACGAAGCAAAATGTTGATAAGTTTATAGACGTTCTAGAAGAGAGCATTAAGATAAGCTAATAATTATAGGGTATTACATTCAGTAGGATGCAAATTTTATAAATAGATCTTTTGCATTACTGAATAAAAGTGTATCCATACTGGATACTTAGGTGAGCAATTTGTATTGATTAGAAGTAGTAATAAGCCTACAAAACACTAAATTAATCAAAATTACCTATTTAAAATTTCTCTTATTAATTTAGATAAGCTTTGTTTTGTCAGAACTACCTGGAAAACCATTAATAATCTCTAGAGATGAACATACTGTTTCTAGAAGAAACATAGACCCAGATTGTCTTAAAGTGATGAGGAGACTCAATTCCTCCGGCTATCAGGCCTTTCTAGTTGGTGGTGGTGTTAGAGATATACTTCTGAATAAGAAACCAAAAGACTTTGATGTAAGCACTAATGCAAGACCTGAAGAGGTAAGAAGACTTTTTAGAAATAGTAGAACAATTGGAAGAAGATTTAAATTAAATCATATCTATTTTAAAGGTGGTAAAATTATAGAAGTATCTACTTTTAGAAAATCATCTGAAGATGACTCTGGGGACGGGAAAGATAATAATTACGGAGATGCAGAAACTGATGCATTTAGAAGAGATCTTACTATTAACGGTCTCTATTACGATTTAAGTGATTTTCAAATCATAGATTATGTAGGTGGTATTAAAGATATTAATTCAGCTGTAGTTAGAATTATTGGAAATCCTGATGAACGCTTTAAAGAAGACCCAGTTAGGATGATTAGAGCAGTCAGACACGCAGCAAGAGCAGGGTTTAAAATTATACCTAAAACTAGAAAAAGTATTTGTAAAAATGCAGATCTAATTCTAGAAGCTTCTGAGGTAAGAGTCTATGAAGAATTCATTAAAGACTTAAAATGTGGAAGCTCCTGGGTTGCACTACAACTTTATGATGAAACAGGCCTACTAAAGTATGTTTTTAATAGTCTAAATGCATCTATTAAAAAGTCGAGTAGACAGGTTTGGGAAAGATTAGATTTAATTTTAAAAAACATTGATAAAAAATGCTCAAAAAAATCAGATCACTATAATACTGGTTTAATCTTAGCTGCTATTTTATATGCAAACCTAGATTATAAACTTCTAGAACAACAAGAAGATGAAATTTTATACCTATGGGGCTTAATCGATGAAAGACCAGATTTTAATTACGCAAAGTACTTAAAAGACTTCGATAAAAATTTAAAATCTAAAAGGTTTAAAAGAAGTAGAAATAAATTCTCAAAAAGCATAGATGATGCCTTAGGAGAATTGCGAGTGCCAAACAAAGAAAAAGAAAGGATGGAGCAACTTTTAATAGCAAATGTAGTTATTAGAGATGGTCAAATTGATAAAAACCTAAAGCAAAAAAGCTTTTTCAAAGAAGCTTTAGCTTTTGAAAAGTTAGTTGACTTAGCTTAATTTTCGATGTTGAAACTATGGTTTAATTTTATCAAAAATCAAGCTAAGTCAACTAATTTATTATCTTTCACTGCGTTCGGCAATATAGTAGACATATTGAAATGGACTTAAGCTTACTTTTAAAATCAACTTTTAGCATTTACCTTAAATGCTTTAAGAATAGTCTTCTTTCTATAAAAAATTATTGGAAATACTTAATATTTCATCTAATAATTTTCATTTCTACTTGGGTAGTTTCTATAATCTCTTCTTTTTTCCCAGGCCTACTTGGTGGTTTTATCTTAGGGATGTTTTTAGCGCTTGCCGCTAGTTGCTACCTCGCAACAATTAAGGCTGCATTTAATAAAGAGCAAAGCTCCTTCGAAGAACTTTTTCATTCTGGACTATCTTTGTTTAATCCAATTATTAGTGTTTTCTTTTGTTTTTTTATTATTCAGATGCTTACTGGTTCAATTACTAACGAAGGTCTAAACTTATTAATCAGCCTGTTAATAACTGTAGTGCTAAACCCTATTCCTGAAGTTGCAGTTTTAAAACCAAGTATGCTTTCTCAAATGTTTACAGACTGTTACGAATTTATCTCTGAGAATATCCTTGAATGGTTCTTACCCTTAGGTATTCTTTTTGCTGTAGTCTTTGTATTTAATCCCAGTCTTTCAAAAGGGCTGATGTACATTACAATGACAACAAACCCAATAGATTTAATTCAGCTCTTTATTCTAAGATCTAATATTTCAAGTCTACTTTACTTAGCTCCTGCCTTGTTGATTTCAACTGTTTTGTTTTATTTTCTCTTTCTATTTAGACTAAATCTCTTTTCTGAGCTTTTTTATACGACTAGAAGAAAAAGACTTTATTCCTTTAAGAATCAGTAGCCTTAAAGAAAGTTTTATTTATCTTACTAAAATCTTAGACATTCTAATAACTTTGCTATATATTTACCTCCCATGAAATCCAGAGCTACAAAATACATTTTTGTTACTGGAGGAGTGGTCTCCTCTTTAGGAAAAGGTCTTACCTGTGCATCCCTTGGCGCAGTGCTAGAAAGCAGAGGCTTAAAAGTATCTATTTGCAAAGTTGACCCTTATTTAAACGTAGACCCCGGAACAATGAGTCCATTTCAGCACGGAGAAGTCTTTGTTACTGAAGATGGTGCTGAGACAGATTTAGACTTAGGTCATTACGAAAGATTCTTATCTGGTAAAATGACTAAGACCAATAACTTCACTGCTGGTCAGGTTTATGAAAGCGTTATTAAGAAGGAAAGAAAAGGAAGCTATTTAGGTGGAACAGTTCAAGTTATTCCACACGTAACAAACGAAATTAAAGACAGAATTAAAAAAGCAGGTGAAGGTTATGATATCTGCATTGGAGAAATAGGTGGAACAGTAGGGGATATTGAAGGCCTACCTTTTTTAGAGGCTATTAGACAATTTCGAAGTGACATAGGAAGAGAGAATGTAGTGTATATGCATTTAACTCTTGTGCCTTATATTAATGCTGCTGGAGAGATTAAAACTAAGCCAACTCAACACAGTGTAAAAGAGCTCACTAGCTTAGGGATTCAGCCTGATATTATAATTCTAAGAGCAGATAGAGAAGTAGATGCTAAAGCAAAAGAAAAAATAGCACTCTATTGCAATGTTCCGAAAGACTCAGTTATCACTGCAAAAGATGTTAGCAGTATTTACGATTTGCCACTTGTTCTGAAACAAGAAGGTTTAGATGAAAGAGTTTGTGAGAAATTAAATATCTGGGCAGGTGCTCCTAACTTAGATAAATGGAAACAAGTATCAAAGACTATAAGTGCTCCAAAAAATAAGAAAGTAAAGATTGCAATGGTAGGTAAGTATGTAGACTTAACTGAATCCTACAAAAGTCTTAACGAGGCACTTATTCACGGAGGTGTAGCTAATAACTGTGGAGTGGATATTAGTTATGTTGATTCAGAAGAAATTGAAAAAAGTGGGATTCCTGAAGAGATAAAATCTGCAGATGCTATTTTAGTTCCAGGTGGTTTTGGAAAAAGAGGCTCTGAAGGTAAAATTAAGGCAATTCAATTTGCCAGGGAAAATGACATTCCATTTTTAGGAATTTGCTTAGGCCTACAAATGGCAGTTGTTGAATTTGCAAGAAACAAACTAGGAATAAGTGACGCTGCAAGCGGTGAATTTATTCCAGATACAAAAGAAATGGTTATTCATTTAATGGAGAGCCAAAAAGATGTGGATGAAAAAGGCGGTTCTATGCGTCTAGGTTCATACCCATGTGAATTAAAGAAAGACTCTCTTGCATATAATATTTACAAAAACACTGAAATTTCTGAAAGACACAGACATCGCTGGGAAGTAAACAATAAGTATAGAGATAGATTAGAAGACTCTGGCTTGAATCTTTCTGGGCTATCTCCAGATAAAAATTTAGTTGAAATAGTAGAAATCTCAGAACACCCTTTTTTCATCGCAGTGCAGTTCCATCCAGAATTTCAATCCAAGCCTTTAGAGCCACATCCTTTATTTGTTGATTATATCAAATCATCTATTAGCTTTAGAGATAAGGCTAGAGGATAAATAAAAATGAGCAAAGATATGTTTATTATCTGTGGCCCTTGTTCTCTAGAGACTGAAGAACATGCCCTAGAATTAGCTAGCCAGTTAAAAGAGATTACTGCTCAAGCGGGTTTTGAAATGATTTTTAAAGGCTCTTTTGATAAAGCCAATAGAACTTCTGTAAATAGTTACAGAGGGGTAGGCATTGATAAAGGTCTTGAAATACTTTCAAGTGTAAAAGCAAAACATTGTCTAAAAGTAATTACTGATATTCACTTACCTGAACAAGTAGAAACAGTTTCTAAAGTAGTCGACATATTACAAATTCCAGCATTTTTATGCAGACAAACTGATTTACTAGTTGAAGCAGGCAAAACTGGCAAAGATGTAATGGTTAAAAAAGGTCAATTTTTAACCGCTAGCGATATGAAGTATGCAGCTGAAAAAGTAAAATCTTTAAATGATTCTACAAAAGTATTGCTCTGTGAAAGAGGAACATGTTTTGGCTATAGAGATTTAGTCGTAGATTTTAGGTCTCTTAAAACAATGAAAGACTTAGGATATCCTGTTGTTTTTGATGCTACTCATTCTGTGCAAAATATGGGTGGGGCAGGAGGAAAATCTTCTGGAGATAGAAGTTTTGTTCCAATGCTTGCAAAAGCGGCAGTAGCTGTTGGGATTGATGCTTTGTTTTTAGAATGTCATCAAGACCCAGACTCTGCACCTTCAGATGGCCCTAATATGTTAAACCTAGCTGATTTAAAAAAATTATTACTAGACTTAAGAAAAATAGCTGATTTAAATTTATAAATTTGAATTTATAGTTAGAGTTAATACTATGCCTAATATTCTACCTAACATTCAAAGCTTAAATAAGTTTTTCTTATCTCTATCTGCACTACTTTGTTTATATATTACTAGTAGCATTATCTATAATTCATTAAATAGAAGCTCAGTTTTAACTTCTTTAGAAAACTTCGAACAAGATGCAGCTAGTGAAGAAGAAAAAGGCTACTTTGAATTAAATAATTTTGATAGATTTGAAGTTAAAGACGGTAATATGTCTTGGAGAATCTTTGCAGATAAAGCAAGATATTATGCATCACAAAAGCTAACTCAGATTACTAATGCAAAGCTAAGATTTAATAGAAGCGATGGAAGCTTTTTTTATGTTTTTGCTGATAAGGCTAAAATCTTTACCGATGATGCAGAGTTAGAAGGTAATGTTAGATTAGAGCTATCTGATGGCATAAACGTCTATAGTAACTATGCAGTCTATGACTCTGCAAAAGCAAAAGTTACAGTCCCTCAAGATGCAACAGTAGTTGGAGATGGTTTTAAGATAGAATCAAAATTAGTAGATGTGTTTGTAGATAGAAAATATGTTTACGCTAGAGGAGATGTTAAATCAAAATTTTCTCAAGGTAGTGGTAAGACAGATTTTAAAAAGTATATTAAGTAAAACAGAATTAGAAAAAAGCGCTAAATAAAATGGTAAATAAATATAAAAAAATAACTATATTCTTTATTCTAACTTTAAACGTATGCATTATCACTAAGGCTTACGCTCAAGACGAATTAAAAGAAAGCCTTAAATCAACAGATAATAATGCTCCTTTGTTGATCAATTCAGATAATCTAGATTTAGATACTACTTCTAGAATTTTTACGTATTCTGGAAATGTAAAATTAACTAAAGGAGATATGAAAATAAACTCTGATAAGTTAATTGGAAAGTATGATAGCAAGAATCAAATAGAGCTAGTTACATGTGATGATAATGTCGTTATTACAAAGGGGAATAATTTAAAAGCAAACTCAGAACATGCAGTTTATAGAGTAAAGCAATCTACTATTGAATTAACTGAGGCTCCAGAGCTCTTAAAAGACGGTAGTTTGCTCTCTGCTGATAAAATAACTATCTTTGTTGACCAAGATAAGAGTAAAGCTGAAGGGAATGTTAGAGTTAAAGTAATTCAACAAGAACAACAATAGTATGAAGCTAGAATGTATAGAAGTTGAAAAGAGCTACAGTAAAAGAAAAGTAGTCTGTGGTATTAGTTTAGAAGTTAATCAAGGTGAAATTGTTGGTTTACTTGGACCTAATGGAGCAGGAAAAACTACTACCTTCTATACTCTTGTAGGTTTAATTCATCCTGATGCAGGTAGAATTTTACTTGATTCAGAAGAAATAACTAATCATCCAATGTATAAGCGTTCACAATTAGGAATTGCTTATCTTCCACAAGAAGCTTCTGTTTTTAGAAAACTAACAGTAAGAGATAATATTTTAGCCATACTTGAATTACTACCTCAATATAAAGGGGATAGAAAAAAACAACTTAAAAGAGTTGATGAGCTAATAAAAGATTTAAATCTAGAAAAAGTTAGAAATAGTTTAGCTTTAACGCTCTCTGGTGGAGAACGAAGAAGAGTTGAGATTGCTAGAGCTCTTGCATGTGATCCAAAATTTATTTTACTAGATGAACCCTTTGCTGGAATAGATCCTTTAGTAGTTGCAGATCTTCAAAGCTTAGTAAGACAACTTGCTGAAAAAGATATTGGAGTGCTTATTACAGATCACAATGTTAGAGAGACTCTAAACATTTGTGATAAAGCCTACATACTAAGTAACGGAAAAATATTAGAAACAGGCACTCCTGAAGTCATTGCAAACTCAGAAATCGCAAGGAAATACTACCTTGGAGAATCCTTTAAACTGTAGTTATTACAGCTTGTTAGAGCCAAAATACTTATATGCTTTAAGTATCTCTAAATAATGACGATTATACATATAGTAAAAATTTAGCTATAAACATATTAATTTACAGCGTTAATTATATTGTCATTAGAATTTACATTAAGTCAGAAACAAAAACTAAGGATTAGCCCAAGGTTAAGGCAAGCTATTAACTTGTTGCAAATGGGTAGGAAAGAGCTATCTGAAGTTATAGCAAAAGAGCTTGAGAAGAATCCTTTCCTAGAAGTCGCTGAGAGCTCACCAAGTAAAGACTTTAAGTCTAATAGTTATCACTCAAACGCAGTTGAAAATTTTTACGAAGTAGAATCTAAACCAGGATTAATTTCTCATTTAATGAGACAAATTAGAACGCTTTCTTTAAAGCCAAAACAATTAGAAATTTGTGATCAAATAATAGGGAACATTAATAACGATGGGTTTTTAAAAACCTCTATTGAAGAAATAGCTCAGTACAGTAATTCGAGCATAGAAGAAGTTAATCAAATGATAGAAATAGTTCAATCTCTTGACCCTGCAGGAGTTTGTGCAAAAGATTTAAAAGAGTGCTTATTACTTCAACTAAATCAATACGGTTTAAAAGATAGTTTAGCTTATAAAATTTTAGAAGATTTTCAATTAGAATTAGAGACTGGAAAACTAAATGAAATTAGTAAGAGCCTAGAGATTTCACTATCTCAAATTAAAGACGCCTTAAAAGAGATTAAAAAACTAGACCCAGCGCCGGGAAGAATCTATAGCGAATATGACGCTGAATATATTGTGCCTGATGTAGTTCTTAAGAAAAATGGTGCAGATTACGAACTAAACTTAAATAATTCTGGGATACCACAATTAAAGCTCTCTAATGACTTAGCTATTGATGACAATGCAATACTAAGTAAAGAAGACCTTACATACATAAAAGAATCTAAAAAATCAGCTTCTTGGTTATTGAAAACAATTGAACAAAGAAGCAGTACTATTTATAAGGTTTCAAATAGCATTATTGAACATCAAAAAGAGTTTATTGAAAAAGGCGTTGAGTTTTTAAAGCCTTTAATTCTAAAAGACATTGCTCTTGCTTGTGATTTACATGAATCTACAATTAGTAGGGTAACAACGAATAAATACATTCACACCCCTCAAGGAACTTTTGAATTAAAGTATTTTTTTACTTCAGGGTTTAACTCTCCTGATTTAGTTGCAGAATCGATTAAGAATAAAATTTTACTACTTATTGAAAAAGAAGATAAAGCAAAGCCTCTTAGTGATTCTAAGATAGTTGAGGAACTCCTAGCTCAAGATATAAAGGTAGCTAGAAGAACAGTTGCTAAATATAGAGAGTCTATGGGGATTGAGTCTTCTTCAAAAAGAAAAGTTAAGTAGAAACTAGTAATTTTTAATTAAAGTCTAAATACTTACATTGGTTTGACCATCATCTCTATTTACGATAAGAACAGTGTCTTATTTTTGCTTTCTTTGTAATTTAAATTTTTGTGTAGAAAATACAGACCGATGTCTTACTCCAGTATTTTACTAGAGCAAGGCTTTGGTGCTGTTGCAAAGGATTTTTTAACTGGGCCCTTAAGTTTCCTACTTATGAGCCCAGTTGTATTTTAGAGGTTAGGCTACCTCATTCCATATCACGTTTCGGAGAAATTTAGTGTTTTACTACCGTACAGTTTTGATGTTGCTGTTTGTGTTTTCTACTGCATCGCTTTTTGCTCAAAGCGTTGAGGACGTAGGAGGCAACTTCAGCATTTACAAGTCAATCGATAAGAAAACCAAGGAAAACCCAGAAGGTGAGAATTCCGCCAGCATCGGACTCAAGTTCGATTTTTGGAAAAGAACAACGTTAACGGAAGTAGTCTGGGAAAAAGTCCTAGAAGCTGACCTCAAACTTGTCTCTTTCCGCGACATCAGCTTCAGGAAAGAGGATCAAGCCTACTTTCAGAAGCTCGCGGAAGTAAAAGAGGTTTCCTTCATCCGTTGTAAAGGTCTAGGAAGCATAATTCCAGCCCTTCCTCAAATGCCGAAGTTGGAAAAGCTCAGCTTCTTTGAATGTGATTATCTCCAAAACGAAGAAAGCTTTTCAAAACTCACAGGACTCAAATACCTCAAACTGAGTCAGGGTTGGGACTTAAAAGATCTTCCAATCATGGATCATGTCGAGACACTGGATCTGAAAAGAGCCACAGTTTATGACGAAGATTTGGCTCTGATCGCTGAGAAATTTCCAAAACTAAGGAGACTCTCACTCGCTAATACATTTGTGAACGGACAGAGTCTTGATGAGCTTTCGGCTCTTCCGATTGAAGAACTTTGGCTGAATTGTACTCCACTTTTTCAACCAAACTTGGCGAATTTAAGCGGATTCAAATCACTTAAGACTCTCGTTCTCAACGAGTACATGGAAGGGCGACAATACGAAGTCAAATTGGATTCGATTCTGCTCGTTGCTAAATTGGAATCTCTTCGAAACCTTTTCCTTGAAGTTCCTCAAGAAGAAACAGAAAACAAAAAGGAAATGGAAGTAGCAATTGAAGCGGCTAAGGCTCTTAATCCTGAGCTCAGTATTCACAACATTTGGAATAGTGAGCCAGAAGATTTCTAGCAATCTGTAGTCGTGTAATTTCGAATCAGGGCGTTTTGAAGCAACAGCATCAAAGCGCCTTGATTCCAACCATTGAGAAATTTCTCATAACCCTATCAAGCTGTATAAAGAATCCTTAACACCTCTAACCCCTTAAAAATAAAGCCTTTTTATTCTCACTTTAAACTGTTCTTATTATAGTTTAAACTACTTGCAGTTAAAAAAAATTATGCCCTCAGATTTTACACATTTACATCTTCACACTCAGTACAGCGTATTAGATGGCGCGCTAAAAATAACTAATCTAGTAGAAAGACTAAAAGAACTCGGTCAATCATCTGTTGCAATGACTGATCATGGAAATATGCACGGGGCAATTGAGTTTTATCAAAAAACTACAAAGGCTGGAATTAAGCCAATTATTGGTTGCGAAGTTTATATTACTGCTGGCTCAAGATTTGAAAAAGTTCCGTTTAATCAAGGTGGCCCTAGAACTCATCACTTAACTTTGCTTGCAATGAATATGACGGGATATAGAAACCTTTGTAAGTTAGTTACTCTTGGTTATGTTGAAGGCTTTTACTTTAAACCCCGAATAGATAAGGAATTACTCGCTGAGCACTCAGAAGGTATAATTTGTTTAAGTGGTTGCGTATCTAGTGAACTTGCCGCAAAGGCAAGAGCAGATGATATTGAAGGGGCAAGGAAACTTCTTAATAGATACATTGAGATGTTCGATGACAGGCTTTATTTAGAAATTCAACCTCACAAATTTGATGCTCAACAAAAATTAAATAGAATGAACTATGAACTCTCTAAAGAGTTTAAATTACCATTAGTTGCTACTAATGATTGCCACTACATTCATAAAGACGATGCTTACTCACAAGAAGTATTAATGTGTGTATCTACTGGAAAGCTTATTACAGATGATAGCAGAATGAAGCATGATTCAGAGCTTTATTTAAAAAGTTATGATGAAATGCTTGTAGACTTCCAGAATAATCCAGAAGCATTAGATAATACTACAAAGATTGCAGATCGTTGTGAGCTAGAGTTTGATTTTTCAAAACACTATATGCCTCAATATGATCCACATCCTGAAGAATCTATTGATATTTTATTTGAAAAATCTGCAAGAAAAGGCTTAGAGAAAAGATACAAGGATTTAGCTCATTATTTCGATGGACTCTCAGCTGAAGTTAAAAAAGAATACTCAGAAAGACTTGATGAAGAGATAGGCCTAATTCATAAAATGGGTTTTTCTGGTTATTTTTTAGTTGTATCTGACTTTATAAAATGGGCAAAAGAAAATGATATTCCAGTAGGGCCAGGAAGGGGGAGTGCTGCAGGCTCACTTGTTGCTTACGCTCTTGATATTACCGAGATAGATCCAATTAGATACGATTTACTTTTTGAAAGATTTCTAAATCCAGAAAGAGTTAGTCTTCCCGATATTGATGTTGATTTTTGTATTCATGGCAGAGAAAAAGTAATTGAATACGTATATAAAAAATACGGGGAAGAAAACGTAGCTCAAATTATTACTTTTGGAACTCTTAAAGCAAAAGCTGCGATAAAAGATGTTGGAAGAGTGCTCGGGATGAGCTACGCAGAAACTGACAGAGTAGCAAAACTAGTTCCTGCACCCAGACAAGGCTTTGACTATCCATTAGCTGAAGCTATTAAAATGGAAAAACGTCTTGCAGACTATGCAAAAGGAGACGGGAAAACTCTAATTGACTTAGCTAAGAAACTAGAAGGGCTATCAAGACACACATCAACACATGCCGCTGGATTAGTAATTTCTGAAAAACCAATTGTAGAGTTCATGCCTTTAATGCTTGATAAAGAAGGGCAAATCATGACTCAGTTTGCAATGGGTTATGTTGAAAAAATTGGATTAGTTAAGTTTGATTTCTTAGGTCTTAAAACTCTTTCTGTTATTCACAAGGCAATAAACTTAATTAAACAAACAGGACAAAAAGCAGGTAAAGAGACAGAAATAGACCTTAACTTAATACCTCTTGATGATAAAAAAGTTTTTAAGTTAATTTCAACTGGTAGAACTATTGGAGTATTCCAATTAGAATCTAGTGGAATTACTGAAATGGTTTCTAGAATGAAGCCAAACTGCTTCGAGGATATTGTTGCGATTCTAGCATTATATAGACCTGGCCCATTAGATTCTGGAATGGCAGATCATTATATTAATAGAAAGCATGGTAAGCAAAAAGTTACTTACCTACATCCTAAACTAGAGCCAATTCTAAAAGACACTTACGGAATTATTCTTTACCAGGAACAAATTATGCAAATAGCTAGAGACCTAGCTAACTATTCTCTTGGCCAAGCAGATATGCTTAGAAGGGCAATGGGAAAGAAAAAGCCAGAGGAGATGGCTAAGCAAAGAAAGATCTTTTTAAAAGGAGCTGAGGAAAATAAAGTTGAAGATAAAATAGCTCAAGAAGTTTTTGATCAAATGGAAACTTTTGCAAGATACGGGTTTAACAGGTCTCACTCTGTTGCTTATGCAATGATCTCTTATCAAACAGCGTATTTAAAAACACACTACCCTAAAGAATTCATGGCAGCTTTAATGTCATTTGAAATGGGTGATACTGATAAAATCCTAAAAAACCTAAATGAATGTAGAGAATTAAAAATAGAGGTTCTAGCTCCTGATATTAATAAAGGTCAAATTGCTTTTAATGTAGCTGATGGAAAAATAGTTTTTGGCTTAGCTGCTTTAAAAGGAGTAGGCTCTAAAGTAGTAAATAAGATTATTGAAGAAAGGGATGAAAACGGAGATTTTAAAGACTTCTTAGATTTCTGTATCAGAATGGACTCTTCTGCTCTAAATAGAAGATCTGTAGAAAGCTTTGTTAAAGCAGGAGCTTTTGACTGGACAAATCAAAGCAGGGCTGAGCTTTTTACTTACTCAGAAGAAAGTATAAAAATTGGTCAAAAAATTAGACAAAGAAATGAATCTCCGCAAATTGGACTTTTTGAAACGAGTAAAGAAACTGTAACTATAAATCCTAATAGACCAAAAATTCCTGAGTGGCCAAAAAATATTAAACTTAGTAAAGAGCGAGAAGCAATGGGAGTTTATCTTTCAGGGCACCCCTTAGAAAGATTTGATAAAGAACTAAAACTATTAGGAGCTAGAAGAATAGATCAAATAGCTAATAGCCCTGATAAAGCACAAGTATCCTTAGCTGGCATTATTACTCTTTTAAAACTTAGAAATACTAAAAAAGGTGATCGCTACGCTTCATTTAAACTTGAAGATACTATGGGTACACTAGAAGCACTAGTTTGGCCTGAGACATATAGAAAAAATATCGATGTTCTAAACTCTCAAGACCCAGTTGTAGTAGGCGGAAAACTAGATGTTAATGATGAAAGAAAAGTTTTAATCGTTAGTAAGATAGAATCTATTATTTCTCTTAGAGACAAAACTGCAAACCTTGCAACTATCAAACTTAACTCTAAGCTTTGCTCTAATTTAAAACTAAACAAACTAAAATCTGTCTTAGCAACTAATCAAGGCAGATGTAATGTAATGATTGTGATAGATAATGATGGTAATAGTGAAACCGTTGTTTCACTACCTGAGAATTTAAAAATAGATCCATCAGAAGTACTATGTAATCAAATTGAGCAGATTTTTGGAGAATCTGTGCTGAGCTTTAGTTAAAAACTATGAGTAGCGAACTTGAAAGAACTGTTAACTATCTAAGCAAGCAATTAAAAGAGAATAAGAGACTCTTTATTTTATTAATTATTCTTATTTCTCTTATTTATTTATTCACAGCTGTTCCTGAGGTTGGATCTGTTTTAATCGCTTCATATCTTGCAGCATTACTACTAGAACCTTGGATTTTGGCGTTAGAGAAAAGACAGCTTTCTAGGTTTTCTGCAGTACTTTTAATTATTCTTTGTTTTGCCTTGCTATTTTTTAGTTTTATATTTTTTGCACTACCAGGAATAGTAGAGCAAATTCTACACTTATTCGACAACCTTCCAACAAATATAGAATTTCTTAGAGCAAAAGTTCTAGACTATTCCGAGTTACATAAAAATGACTTTGTTAAGACAAGTCTGAACTGGCTTGTTGAAAAAATAGATATAAGTAAAATTGATTCTAAATACATTGATACTATTTTCTCTACTGTTAACAATGCTCTAATTGGTGGATACTCAGCTGCTCTTACTGCGCTTAACTTATTTCTATTTCCTTTCTTTGTTTTTTATTTAAGTAGAGACTTAAATAATTTCCATAATGCAATGTTTAAGTTTTTCCCTGAACTAAAAAATAAAACCTTTTTAGAACTAACAACTGAGATGCTAGTAAGAATAAGGGCTTTTTTCAAAGGCCAAATTACTGTTTGCTTTTTCTTAGCTGGTCTTTATTGCTTAGGATTTGCACTGCTAGGTCTTCCTTCAGCTTTTGGTGTGGGAATTTTATCAGGTTTACTAAATGTATTTCCATATGTTGGTTTGATTTCCGGTGTAGTGATTTCTACTATTTTAGTAATATCAAACGAGCTAGGTCTATATTTTTTACTTAAAATATATACTGTTTTCTTCTTTGTGCAATTACTTGAAGGAAACTTTATAACTCCAAAAATAGTTAGCGACAGTGTTGGACTTCATCCATTAATAGTAATGGTGGCTTTAATTATAGGTGGACAAATATTTGGATTAATTGGCTTACTCATTGCAATTCCAATTACTGCAATACTTGGCGTGCTAGCCAGCAGAGCAGTAACGCAATTCTAACTACTCTATTTTAGTTACTATCAGAAGTATATCTTCTTGTTTTAGCTTATAATCTTTTCTTGGATTAATTACAGTTGATTCATTACCATCTTTGTCTTTAGTAATTAAAGAAAAAGGAATTGAATCATGCTCTTTTTTATAATGAGTAAAAACCTCTATGAAGTCTTTCCCAACATATCCTTTTGGCACAGGAAATTTTCTTAAATAAGTTCCTTCTTTATGAGTGAGAATTTCTGAGATTACACTAGAGACTCCCTTATTAACTAAGGTTGAAGCAAAAAGGCCAGCTGTAATATTAGTCCTAGAAATAATTTCCTCAACACCTGCCATTCTAAGATGTGTTTGATTCGCTTCATCGAGTATTTCTGCACAAGTATAAATTTCAGGATTAAGCTTCTCTAGTGTTAATGCAGCAAGAACTGTTCTTGCATCTCTATCTTGGTCTCCTAGATTATTATTTTTACCCCTATCTGCTAAAACTACAGCTGCATTAGCTTTCCTAGCTCCAACACTCTCTAGCACATCGATTTTTGTATAATCTTCTTTTACATGGAAAAGTCTTCTTGCGTTTTTAACTGGCACATTTTCTAGAAAATCTTCTATTGTCTCAGAAATAACAACTACACCTTTATTCCAAATTTCTGGAACACATTCTATTTCAGAAAGAATTAAACCTCCCATTCTCTCCCAGCCACAAATAATAATATGGTCGCTTAAGTCTTCTATATTTAAGTCTTTCACTTCGCTCCTCGCTTTTAAAAACTCAGCTGTAGTTGCTGAGATTGTTCCAACTAAGATGGCAAATAATACCATTCCAGCTATTGTAATTGCTACTGCTATTAATTTTGCAGAAGCAGTTTCTGGTAAACCTGTAACCATTTCACCAGATACGAATAAAAATGCCGATGTCCAAAGATTCTTTAAAAATATACCTGAGTCTGGATTATACTCTTTTTCTGTAATAACTAGTGCAAGGGCACTGCAAAGCACCAAGAAGCAAGAAGAGAAAAACAATAAACCAAAACTGTCTATGCCGTTTTTAACATCATTGGAAAACCAACTAGATTGTCTTAAAAATATTAATAACGCTCTAAAGATTCTAAGCAATCTTAGTAAATTTAATATTCTAAACTGATGAAAAAAACTAAAGACCGGCAATATTGAAATGATATCTATCCAATAATCTTTAAAAAATAACTTTTTATTTGGGGCAACAAAATATCTAAGAGAAAGTTCTATTAGGAAAATGATATTTATTATTGTAGATAAACTAATTACTTCTTTTTCAATGAAATCATTTGGTGCAAAAATTTCTGCAAAAACTAGAACAACTCCTATAAAAATAAGTAGAGCGATACAATAATTAAAAGCAACTGAGTTTACAAAGTGAGATAAACCTTTCTTAATTCTTTCAAATTGACTCAAATCATTATGCTCAAGCTCAATTAAAGAGCGAGTTCGATTTAAACGCTCAATCTTTTTTTGCCTGGCTTTAAGCCGTATTTCTTTTTTATAATCTTCCATCAGGATTTAGCCATTAAATTAACACGGTATCCATTTTACGCAGTAAAAACTATTAAACTCAGATATTAAACACTAAAACACTACGAAAAGCCTTCAAAGCCTTTTCATTCTCTATATTTAATGATAACCACTTACCCCGATAAGCTTCTATTTTTTAAAAAATAGATAATTATCCAACTCAAGCGGGTGTGGTGAAATTGGTAGACACGCTAGACTTAGGATCTAGTGCTTCACGGCATGGGGGTTCGAGTCCCTCCACCCGCATTTTTTTAGCTGTTATCACAAAATATATATTAAAATCATGGAATACAAATCAGACATAGAAACTTTAAGCGAATCAACAAGAAAGATTAAAATAGAAATTTCTAAAGATGCTTACGAAACAAAATTTAACAAGATTTTAAACAAGACTGCATCTGTTGCAGATTTAAAAGGCTTTAGAAAAGGGAAAGCCCCTAAGAGTTACATTAAGAAAATGTACGGCCCTCAAATCAAGTCAGATGTTATCGGAGAATTATTTGATAATGCTTACAAGGAAGTAGTTACTGAGCATAAGTTAAAAATAGTTGGTCAGCCAAAAATTGATTTTGCAGATGAAGATTTTGATAAAGGCGATGATATTAAAGATCTAGTAATCAATGCAGAAGTTGCTCTTTATCCTGAGCCAGAAATTAAAGACTATAAAAAATTAAAGCTAAAAATAGATGAAGAAAAATACTCTGATGATTTACTAGATCAAAGAATTAAAAGCATTTGCGAGCAACAATCAAAAATTGAGGAAGTGACAAGCAGAAAAACAGCTAAAGAAGGTGATTTAGCAATGGTTAGCTTTCATCCTGAAGATAAGGAAAATGCGCCTTTTGGAGAGTCTGATTCCACTTACCTTGAAATCGGGAAAGAGGGGCATAGAAAAGCCTTAGCAGATAAAGTTAAGGGTATGAAAGTTGAAGAAGAAAAAACTGCTAGTGTAAAGATAGAAGTTAAGACTGAAGCAGAAGGAGATGCGGAAACTAAGAAGGCAGACTCTAAAGAAGAAGATAAGCAAAAAGACAGCGCTAAAACTGTAGCTAAATCTGCTAAATACATAATTAAGCTAATCTCATTACATAAAAAAGAAGTTCCTGAGTTTAACGATGAAATTGCAAAAAATAGTGGCTTAGCTGAAAATGCTAAAGAATTAAAAGCAAAAATAAAATCTCACATAGAAACTGAAATTAGAAATAAAAATAAACAAGCATTTGAAGAAGCTTATGCATTAGAAGTTTATAAAAAGAATTCATTTGAAATACCTCAAGCATTAGTAGATGAAGAGGTAAGAAGATTGTTATTTGAAATGGGTTTTCTAGACCCAAATAAACGTGAATCTTACAACGTGGACTTAACTAGATTTAGAGAAGTTTTTGGTGAGAAAGCACACGATAGAGCAAAGCAAAGAATTATTTACGGTAGGCTTAAAGAAATAGAAAAACCAGAAGCAAACGATGAACAAGTTGAGAAATGGTTAGACACAAGAGCTAAAGAAGATAATATTCAAAGAGAAGAGCTAAATAAATATTACGACTATCCTAATAGGAAAGAAGAAATTAGAGATTTAGTAGCGCTACAAAGTATGATAGACACTCTAATTGCACAGTGTAAATAGAAAGAGTGTAAGTAGAAAGATTAGGAGAAAATTATGAGCCATTATGTACCTTATGTGATCGAGCAAACCGGAAGAGGCGAACGCTCTTATGATATTTATTCTAGACTGTTAAAAGACAGAATTATTTTCTTAGGCTCTGAGGTTAACGACCAAGTAGCAAATGTTATTTGTGCTCAGTTATTATTTTTAGAAAGTGATGACCCAGAAAAAGATATTTATTTCTATATCAACAGTCCAGGTGGGTCAGTAACTGCTGGCTTAGCAATATACGATACGATGCAATACATCAGACCAGATGTTTCAACAGTATGCTTAGGTCAAGCTGCGAGTATGGGAGCTTTTCTATTATCAGCTGGAACAAAAGGTAAAAGAGTTGCGCTAAAGAATGCAAGAATTATGATTCACCAACCTTCAGGTGGTTTTCAAGGTCAGGCAACTGATATAGAAATTCACACTAAGGAAATTCTTAGAATTAAGCAGAATTTAAATGAATGCTTAGCTGAACATACGGGTAAAACTGCAGAGCAAATCGTTAAAGACTCTGAAAGAGATTACTTTATGTCTGCTAAGGAAGCTAAAGACTACGGCTTGATTGATACAGTGGTAAGTTCTAGACCAGCTGAGATTAAAGCAAAATAAGTCTTAAGAGAACACTTAAGTAATTAGTATTAATAGATTTTTAATTTATTGCTCATGATACTGCTAGTATTTATGGGCAATATTTTCTAAAAGTTATATAGTAATTTCTAAACTGAACGCATAACAAATATAATGGCTATGCGAGTAGTAATTTTTTAGACTATATTTTTTTAACTGTAAGTAAGAGGTAATACGTGGCAAAAGGTGCTGATAAAAATCAAACTGGACTAGCTTGTAGCTTTTGCGGGGCTACTCAAGAAGAGGTTCGCAAGTTAATTGCAGGACCTGGAGTTTATATTTGTGATCAGTGCATAGACCTTTGTAACGATATTATTTTAGATGAAGTAGATGAAGATCAAGTTAGTGCATCTAGTTCTGAAATTCCAAAACCAAAAGAAATAAAAGTTTTCCTAGACGATTTTGTAATTGGCCAAGAACAGGCAAAGAAAATTCTTTCAGTTGCAGTTTACAATCACTACAAAAGATTAGAAGAAAGAAAGTCTTCAAAAGCAGAAGTTGAAATTGCAAAATCTAATATTTTACTAATTGGGCCAACTGGCTCTGGTAAAACGCTTCTAGCTCAAACTCTTGCTAGAATGCTCGATGTTCCTTTTACAATTGCTGATGCTACGAACTTAACAGAAGCAGGATATGTTGGAGAAGATGTTGAAAATATCATTCTTAGCTTACTACAAGCTGCTGACTACGACGTTGATAAAGCAGAGCGTGGAATAGTTTATATCGATGAAATCGATAAAATCTCAAGAAAATCTGAGAACCCTTCTATTACTAGAGATGTTTCTGGTGAGGGTGTTCAACAAGCACTTCTAAAAATAATTGAAGGAACAACTGCTAGCATTCCACCTAAAGGCGGAAGAAAGCATCCTCAACAAGAGTTTCTACAAGTAGATACTTCAAGCATACTATTTATTTGTGGTGGTGCTTTTACTGGAATCGAAGAGATTATTAAAAGAAGAAAAGTTGGTAGTAGTATTGGCTTTAACTCTGATTCTAAAGTAGTAGGTAAAATAAGAAAATCTATTACTGAAGCTCGCTCAGAAGATTTACTTAAGTTTGGATTAATTCCAGAATTCATCGGTAGACTTCCAATTTTAGCTAGCTTAGCTGAGCTGGATCAAAAAGCTCTAATTCAAATTCTTACTGAGCCTAAAAACGCATTGGTAAAGCAATACCAAAGACTTTTTGAAATGGAAGATGTTAAGTTGAAATTTAGAGATGATTCTCTAAAAGCAATTGCAGACTTAGCTCTTAAAAGAAAACTCGGTGCTAGGGGACTTCGCTCCATCCTAGAAGAAATGATGCTTGAACTGATGTATGAAATTCCATCTCAACAAGACATTAAAGAAGTTGTAATTTCGCAAGAAACTATTACAAAGAAAGAACAACCTCTTATTGTTTATGAGCATCAAGAAGCTGAAACTGCTTAGAAGTTAGCTAAAACCTAGAGCTCAAGAAAGAACAAATAACTTGCCTTAATCATTTCTAATGATTAATCATATTTCATGGTGCTAAATAACAATTCAAGCACCAAACTTGTGTGCGTATAAAAAAGAAAGAACGAAGTTATAACTTTTAGCGTCATAATAAGTAAGGTATATTTTAATATATAATTTAATTAAGTTTTAACGGTAAGTTTTAAAAAGATATGAGCGATAAAAAAACAGAAAATCCAGTTCCATTATTAGCACTTAGAGACACTATAATTTTTCCACAATTAGTAGTGCCATTATTCGTAGGTAGAGAAAAAAGTGTAAGAGCATTAGAAGAGGCTGAAAAACTTAAAAAGCCTATCATGCTTGCTGCTCAAAAAGATGCAAAGACTCACCACCCAGGACCAGACGATATTTATCAAGTAGGAACACTTGGTGAAATCATGCAAATGATGAAACTTGCAGATGGAACAGTTAAAGTTTTAATCGAAGGAAAGAAAAGAGCGAAAATTAAAGACTACGAAGAAACAGAAAATTTCTTTTTAGTAAACGTTGAAGAGATTAAAGAAAAAGTTGAGATTACTCCTGAGATTAAAGGATTAATACGTTCTGTAACTTCTACATTTGAGAACTATGTAAAACTGGGTAAGAAAATAAGCCCTGAGATGATTCATCAGATACACGCTATTGAAGATCCATTTAGATTAGCAGATGCCATTGTAGTTCATTTCAATAATTTAAATTTTAAACTAGAAGAAAAACAAGAAATCCTTGAAATTAACGATGCAGGTAAAAGACTAGAGAAAATTCTAGGTTATTTAAAATCTGAAATTGAAATCTTACAAGTTGAAAAGAGAATTAGAACTCGTGTTAAAAAACAAATGGAAAAGACTCAAAAAGAGTACTA
>CAYOZL010000038.1:0-7645 GCA_964408435.1 uncultured Bdellovibrionales bacterium
ATCACTGACGCGGCAGCAGCTACTTGTACTGCAGCAGCAGCTACTATTGCTTAATCAATAGTTAAAGCTAAACTAAAGGGAGCCTTTTTTGGCTCCCTTTTTTTGTTTTCAATACTAAAAACTCAAAATTAATTATTTCAAAACTTTCTTTCCAGAAGCCCAGAACCCTAATTCTAGAACCGTCCCAAAACAGGGGTATTGGGGACGGTTCTAGAAACATAATGTAAAGCCACTTTACTTTAAGCTATCAAAATACTATCTTTTTAATGTTCTTTCTCATTAGTAAACCTGTTTCCTTTATATCAGTAGAAGACTCTTCTAAGAGTTGTGAACTTTTTTTGAAATGAAATCTCACAAACTCGCACTTCAAGAAAAAGGTTTATACGTGAATCAAAAATTCTCAAAGAAATTCAAAAATTTCCTTGGTCTCGATGGCATAAACAGCCTATCTGAGCTTACTGAGCTAATACAAAAGAGATCAGAACAATTAATGGGCATGTCAAGTTCGGAAGCAGACAAGTTGAAAAAGATAAGCTGGATTCCTGCTAATCAAATGATTGTTAACCATCTTAATAAGAATGGATCACTCTTTCCGCTCGATGTTGGAACAGGCTTTAATGCCTACCTTAGTCTTTCCTACCTAGAAGCAAATTCGAAAGCATTTGTGAGCACAATTGATGATAAAGAACATAGAGTAGCAAAACATGAGCAACGACACTCTCGGCTTATGGCTTCATGTTTTGATGTAACTGAAGCTAGTTTCCAATCAGGAATATATGATGGGCTTATGTCTTCTTTTTGCTTTGAATATATTTGTTCAACTAAGTTGCTAAAGACTTTGCAAGCTTTAGCAAAAAGTCTCTCAAAAGATGCTCCTTTTGCAATTGGGTCTTATGGTTGCGATGTTGCAGTTAGATTTCCAAAAGATTTTGGGTCGACTAATTTCTCACCAATGTATGAAATGTTTGGCAGAGAAGACTGGAATCCAGTGACTTTGAAAAACATCAAAGACGCTCTTAGTAAAGCAGGGTTTGAAATAACTAAAGTTACTTACACGGAACCCGAAACAGACGATCCTCTAATTGCTTTGGTAATGCGTTCAAGGGTCATTGAAGGTTTTTACCGGGGCATAGCTAAATAGGGCAGCCACAAGCTATATTTTTGTAAAGGAATGAAGTGCGAATCTTTTTTTATTCCTATAATAAAAGTAAATTAGACTGTTGTAAGTCTATCCAGCTCGCTATATACTTCCAAGATTATATGCAAAAAACAGTAGAAAAATTATCACAAGATCTAACTAAAATCTCACTAAATGACAAAGAGATCACTCTTATTGGCACAGCTCACGTTAGTGAACAAAGTGCTGACATTGTAGAAAAATCAATTAAAGAATTAAATCCAGATTGTGTTGCTATTGAACTTTGTGAGCCTAGACTACAAGCAATTAAGAATCCTAACAGATGGCAAGAAACTGATATTTTTAATATTATTAGAACTGGAAAATCTTATGTTCTAATTACGCAATTAGTTCTAGCTTCTTTTCAAAAAAGAGTCGCAGAAAAACTTGGAATTAGACCAGGGGAAGAAATGCTACGGGCATTAGCAACGATTGAAGAAGTTGGCACTGAAACTGCTTTAGTTGATAGACAAGTAAGAACTACTCTAAAGAGAGCTTGGGCTAAGACTTCCTGGTGGTCATCATTTAAATTACTCTCAAGTATTATTGGTTCTCTTTTTAGTGACCAAGAAGAAATTAGTGAGAAGCAAATTGAAGAGCTTAAATCTCAAGATGCACTATCTCTAATAATTAAAGAATTCTCTGACATGCTCCCTGGAATCAAGAGTGTTTTAATTGATGAAAGAGATAAATACATGGCAAAAAAGCTCTCTGACTTACCCTATAAGAACATAGTTGCGGTAGTTGGTGCTGGTCATGTTCCAGGTATGACTAAATTTATTGGTGAGGAAATAGACTTAGAGGAATTAGAAGAAATCCCACCTCCTAGTAAGCTCGCTAAATTTTTAACATGGGGAATCCCTGCTCTAATTATCGGCATGATTGCTTATGGCTTTTATCTCTCATACGATATGGGCTCAAAAATGTTTGGCACTTGGTTTATTATTAATGGTGTGCTCTCAGCAATTGGAGCAAGTCTTGCACTTGCCCATCCAATTACAATTATTACAGCCTTTTTTGTAGCTCCTTTTACTTCAGTAATACCAGTTATTGGAGTTGGATATGTTTGTGGTTTAGTAGAAGCTTTTTTAAGAAAACCTCAAGTAAAAGATTTCAATTCTATTGCAGAAGATTTAGCAACAGTAAAAGGCTGGTATAAAAATAGACTTTCTAGAACACTACTAGTCCTAGGCTTTTCTAATTTTCTAGGAGCAGCTGGCACGTTTATTGGCGGATTTAAAGTATACAATTACTTATAAATTATGATGATTATTAATCCTCATCCACCCTTAACTAGCTTTCCCTTAGCTATCTGTTTTATTATTACAGTCTGTGAAATTTTTAAGCACTTATTTAAAAAGAAAGAACTAAGTACAGTTTGTAATTACTTAACACTATTTGCTTTGATAATTTTTCCATTAGTTTATTACAGCGGTTATGAAGGGGCTACTTATGTAAGTAAAGACTTTGACTATGAACTAATAAGCGCACACCAAGACTTAGCGAAGTTTTTTCTTTTTACCTGCATTCCTTATTTAGTTCTAAGATCGGCAATTGCTTTTGAAAAAAGCTTACTAGGTATGATTACTGACTACGCTAAGGAAGTTATAGAGACTATGCTCACTTGTTTCTCTATTGCTATTTTAGGCTTAGTTATCTACACAAGCCACTTAGGTGGTAATTTAGTATATGAACATGGCGCAACTGTTAAAACCTGCGATCCTGCAAAAGTTTGTCAAACCAATAAGACCCAGCAAAAAGACCCGGCAAAAAACAATAGCTCTAAAAAATAAAGCCTTAACTAGTTTTCTAAGGATTGATCCTGAAGATTTATCCCAAAATTACCTAATTCTCTATCTATAATATCTGAGAACTCTGAACGAGAAGTTTTAAGCTCTGTAGCTATCTTTTTTATATCTGAATGCCCTATTCTAGCTAGAATTAGTAGGGCCTCAACATTTACTACCTTAGAACTCTTAACTAAGCCTTCTAATAATTTCTTAGCTTCATCTTCACGACCTTCGTCTAAAAGATTTCTTGAAAGCGCAATGCTAGCAACTTCTTTACTTAAATCATCTAAAGAAAACTCTTTTCCAGAAGCAGATTGCCCAGATATTTTTTTCAACTCAGCTTCAGCTTCTTTATACTTACCCTCTTTTTTAAGTAATAGACCATTATATAGCCCTGTAAGCTTACTATATGAAGTACCACCAAAAGTATCATTTAGAGTTTTAATATTATCCTTAATTACCTTCTGACTCTTATCTGTACTTTCAGCCTCAAAAGTATTTTGAATTTGAGAAAAACGAGAAGACGCCTCCCCTATTCTTTTACTCTTTGCAGATTTATATTCATTAAAAACCCAAACACCTAACATCATTACGCTAACGAGCATAAGCAATCTTTGCCAGTTCTCACCAATATACTTAGCAAAATCATCATCTACACCTTCAGATCTAGCTAGCTTTTGTTCAAATGTTTCAGTTGTGTTTTCTTGTATTGGTTCTGCCATAATCCTATCTATTAAATCTTTTACTCCCTATACATATTTGTGAGTAAGATTTGAGTCAAGTTCGTAAATTACATCTTATACTTAAAATCTTCAGCATCCATTTCAGCTAAAATTTCTTCCCACTTCTCTTTATCTATATTACTAAAATCCCCTGAAGGCTTATTTACTTCAGGATCCATAATTCCTAATTCTTCTTGTTGCTCTGCATCAACTGATACTAAAGTAACCTTAGCCTGTTCTAATACTTTTTCTTTCACCGCAATTACTGCACTAGTTCTAACTGCTAGTGCTATGGCATCACTTGGCCTGGCATCAATTAATTTTATTTCTTTACCAATCTTAAGCTCAACACTTGCAATAAAAGTATTATCTTTTAAGTCGCTAATTGAAATCTTAACCGCTTTAGCACCTAACTCTTCTATCACTGTATTTAATAAATCATGTGTCATAGGTCTATCAATTTCAACTTTTTTTAATGCGCTAGCAATCGCAGTAGCTTCAGCAAGACCAATCCAGATTGGAAGACAGGTTTCACTATTTACATCTTTTAGAACTACTATTGGCGCATTAGTAGATGGGTCTAGAACAAGCCCAACTACAAAAACTTCTATTTCGTCTTTTTCTATAAATTTACTATTCTCAGTTTTAGCTTTAGTAGTTTTTTTTACTTTAGGCTTACTCTCTTTTTTATCGTCTTCTTTGCTCATTCCAGAATCTCTTTATTTAAAATCTGCCCTCTAAGCCCGTGAGCACTACAATAATCTATTTTAGCTTGTAGCATATCTCCTAATTTGATCTCAGTATTTTTTTCTTCATTATTAGGAACCAACTCTACTAAGATGCCTTGTGGTATCCTACCTCTATATGAATTCTCTTTATTTTTAATTTTAGACTCTACTAAAACTTCTACCTGTTTACCTAACCACTTTTTATTATTTTCAGCACCTATTTCATCTTGTAAGGCTTGTAATTTTAATAATCTTTGATGTGAGACATCATTAGGTACTTCATCATGTTTTTCAAAGCTAAGCGCTTTAGTATTTGGTCTTCTAGAGTATTTAAAAGTATAAGAGCTTGTATACCCCACCTCTCTCATCATTTCTAAAGTTTCATTGAAATCTTGTTCTGTTTCAGTTGGAAAACCAACTATAACATCGGTTGTAATGGAAATATCTGGCATTCTTTGCTTTAAAGAATTAACTATTTCAAGATATCTTTCTTTTTTATAATTTCTGTTCATTAACTTTAAAATTCTGTTACTTCCAGATTGTAAAGGCAAATGAATATGTGGACACAGTTCTTTAATATCTCCGTAAAGCTCTATAAAACCAGGCTTTACTTCTTGTGGATGTGGGCTAGTGAATCTAATTCTCTTAACACCTTTAATCTCTGCAATTTCTCTAACCAAATTTTCAAATTTTATTCTTGGTTTTAAATCAAGACCATACGAATTAACTGTTTGACCCAATAGTAGAACTTCTTTTGCACCTAAGTTAACTTTTAATTTAACTTCTCTTAGAATTTCTTCTTTTGCTCTACTTACCTGCTCACCTCTTGTAGTTGGCACAACGCAGAAGCTACAGTGCTTACTACAACCTCTTTGGATTGAAACTAAGGCGCGAAAAGACCTAGCACCCTTTGTTGCATCTTTAGTGTATTGATCAATTTCTGGGCTTAGCTCGTCCCATTCCTCGCGGTAGTTAACTGCTACAGATTTTCTACTTTCTTCTTTTGCTTGTTTAACAAGAGATGGCACTAAAGATAAATTGTGAGTGCCTACAACGAAATCTACTGTTGGAGACCTATTTACTATAGTTTTACCTTCTTGTTGCGCAACACAACCTCCAACTCCTATTACAAAGTCTTTATCTTTCTTCTCTTTTTTTATGTCTCGAAGCACGCCTAATAGGCTATATAATTTTTGCTCAGCTTTATCTCTAACACTACAAGTATTAACAAAAGCTATTTCTGCCTGCTCTGGAGTGTCTACTAATTTATAATCTTTAGATAATAGCGCTAACACTTTTTCAGAATCATACTCATTCATCTGACAGCCATAGGTTTTGATCCAAAGGCCCTTTTTAGTATTTGAGCTAGGCTCTTTTAGTGACTCTTTCGGCAAAGTAGTTTCAGGCATTTTTACCTAATAGACTCTTTAATAATACTTGGATTAACTAATCTAACGTGAGGCACAAAACCTCCACCTGAAATTTGAGGGATTTGTTTATCAAGCTTAATACTAAATTCTCTTGTTTCAAGAGCTTCTAAATCAAGCTGAACAGTAACTAATTCTTCATTAGGATTTAACAAAGAACCTACGCTTGGCAAATTAGGTAGCTGACCTTCATTTACCCAATATAAGCCAATAGCTAAGTTTGCAGATGTTACATGTTTTGATGTTCCATTAAAGAAACTACCAGCTACTGTGTAGCTAATATCACAAGGTGGTTGATAGCATTTTTGCTCAGTTTTAATAATATCTAATTCTTGTAGCTCTAAAGCTCCAGTGCTGCTTTTTAAGCCAGGAAAACCGGCGATTTCTGGATTTGCTATCATTGCTCTAGAGTACTCATTTGTTTCATTATTTAGATTTCGAGCCTTAGCTACAGGGATATTAGTAGTAGGAACATCAACAACAGGATTATTAACTACAGTATTATTAGCTACAATATTATTAGCCACAGGACTGTTAGCTACAGAATTATTTAAAGAGTTACTAACTACAGGAACATTAGTAGTAGGGATAAGATTAGAATTAGTAGTAAAATTTTCAGTAGAGCTATTAACTGGGCTAAGCTTATTAGTATTTGAATTAGTATTTAAACCAAGATCAGTATTTAATTGATTAACTTTTGCCCATTGTTGCTTAGCCTTACTCCCCCAGCTACAAGTAATTTGATACTCTGTAAGATCATTTGATTGCAATTCGAATCTTACAGCTACCTTACTATTAGAATTTACTTTTTGAGTTGAAATTACATCTTTTAGCCGTTTAAAGTTTTGCTCAACCACATCGCCTTGTTTTAAACCTAAAATACCAATTAATATTTCATCAGAATTAAAATCTTTTAAAGTTTTTAAACCTACTTTCACATTTAGCTTATCTTCATTGAAAAAAGCTTGAGAGACATCAACTTCAATAGGTGGTATTTGCTCTAAACTTTTATCAAACCTTACAGTACTTGGACCAATTTTCACGTAGTTTTGTTCTGATACTGTGGTGGAGTCCGTAGACGATATTACTTTTGTAGGAGCTGAGGACAAAGAGCAAGAAGACATAAAAAATAATATTAATACTAATCTGATCATTTGCTAATTACCTCTATATTTTTACTTCTAAATTCTTCTTTAATCTTATTATTTTATTCTTTACTAAGATTTAAAAAAACATCTTCATCCATCTCAGTTAAATTCTGCAATCTCCAACCACCTTCAGTACTTGAAAAGCTCCAATCTAGCTTGTGGTAGTTATTTTTTACATGCAATGAGCTTTTCTCTAAGATCTTAGTTCGAACTAAAGCAACTGCATTATTTGATTCATTGTAAAAATCTAAGGACTTAACATCACTTTCTACAAAGTCTTTATAATCTCCTCTTCTACTATAAGCTTTAAAATACTTCGCTCTATAAGCAGGTTCTATATAATCACTAAGTTCTGAAATGCTTTCAAAATACATTGCTCTAGTAAACTTATCTAACCTTGCACTAAGCATCCCCTCTTTTTGTGCTGGGCCTGCTGAAAACGTAGAAAGCAAAGAACAGGAAGATAAAGAACTAATCAGTATAAAATAAGAAGTAGCTAATAATACTAAGGAAAAGAAGCGTTTAATCATTAGCAGAAAATACACTTTCAACAATCTTAATACAAGGTATCAGACCTTAATTACTAAGGGCAAAATAGTGTTTTGGAATACAAAATTAAAGACTTATCTAGTAGGCAATGCTTTCTCAATATC
>CAYOZL010000038.1:7745-23476 GCA_964408435.1 uncultured Bdellovibrionales bacterium
CTTTCTCAATATCTAAGTAGCTAGAATCTACTAAGAAAATAAATCTCAAATTCTCTGCAGTTGTGTTTTTATCTGATATTTTTTCTTTCAGGGTTCTTTAGGTATTCTCTGGATTTTATTTTCCAAGTTTCTTCTGCTCTTTCCCTAGTAAATAATTTTGAGATTTTTTTCCATTTCATATCAGGAAGCTCTCTATCTATTTTCTTTACATACTTAGAGCTTTTTCCAGAAAGATAATTTGTAACACTTCCATAATCTCTTCGAATATCATGAGAGCCAAGAACAACTAAAGAGAAGGCGTAAGACATTATCATTCCTCTGATTAAAATCTCTTTAAAATCAACTTCTCTTTGATACTCCTTAGATCGTTGTATTTTAGTTTTCACGCCTCTTTCTTCCATACAAATTTAATATACTATTGCACAGAGAACCGCATTACTTTTTCTTACTAAAAGTAAAGAACTGTAGTAAGTCTAGCGCCTATGAAAAACTTTGCATTAATAACTGGAGCATCTGCTGGAATTGGTAAAATCTTTGCCCTTGAAATAGCGAAAACTCATGACATCATAATTCTAGCTAGAAGAGAAAAGCTACTAAATGAAGTTAAATCTGAAATCTTAAAAACTCACCCCAATAGAGAAGTTATTTGCTTAGCAATTGACTTAACTAAAAAAGAGCAAAGAGAAAAACTATTTGAAGCTACAAAGAATTTACCTATTAGCTTTTTAATTAACAATGCAGGCTTTGGCTCAATGGAAGAATTTGTTGAGAATGACATTCAAAGATGCGCAGATATGATCACTTTAAATTGCACAGCTTTAGTTGAGCTAACAAGACACTACTCAGAGAAAATGTTAGCCCTTCAACATCCAACACTAAAAAATCAAAAAAGAAGAATTATTAATGTCTCTTCAGTAGCAAGCTTCCTGCCAATGCCCTACATGGCAACTTATGCTGCAACAAAAGCATTTGTTACAAGTTTTACAATGGGGATAAATGAAGAAAGTAAACTTAAAGACATTGATATAATGACTCTTTGCCCAGGCCCTACTGAGAGTGAATTTCATTTAGTTGTTGGCTTAAAAGATAAACTTACACACTTACCACCTATGAAAGCTGAGACTGTAGTTGAGCAAGCTCTTAATTCCAGTTCAAGTTTGAAAATAAATGGTAAATTGAACTACTTTTTATCTCAGCTACCAAGACTATTTCCAAGAAATATTTCAAGTAAAATCGTTGGCTTAGTGCTTAAAGGAAGCTTAAAGAAAAAAATCTCTTAAAATAGCACCAATCTAGTAGACAAATTCTTTTTTTTACTGCATTTAATCTCTCTGTATTTCAAGGACTTATTAATATGCATGAAATTGGAAAATGGAACGTTGAAAACTCTAAAGAGTTATACGGCACTGAGAATTGGGGAGCTGATTACTTCAGCATCAATAATGAAGGCAATGTTTCAGTAACTCCGAAAGGTAAAAGTGGTCCTGCAATTGACCTAGCTAAGTTAATTGAAGAAGTTGAAAATCGAGACATAGAAATTCCTGTACTTTTTAGATTCAACGATATTCTTCGTCACAGAGTTCAAACAATATACAAAGCTTTTGATAACGCTATTAAAGGTCAGAACTATACAGGAAGTTACTACCCTGCATATCCAATTAAAGTTAATCAACAAAAACATATAATAGATGTAATTAGAAACTCTACTGATAACATCAGTTTAGAAGTAGGAAGCAAACCTGAACTGATTGCAGTGCTTGGCTTAAAAGATTCCAATCAAGGATTTTTACTTTGCAATGGTTATAAAGATGAAAGCTATATCGAGCTTGCACTTAGCTCACAAAAAATTGGTAGAAAGCCAATAATTATAATTGAAAAATTTACTGAGCTTAAGCTTGTTTTTAAAGTAGCTAAGCGTCTTAACTTGACTCCTAGTATTGGGCTTAGACTTAGACTATCTGGAAAAGGTGCTGGAAGATGGGAGAATTCTGGTGGAGATAGGGCTAAATTTGGCTTAACTATTTCAGAGATACAAAAAGCATATGAATACTTAGAAACTAATAATAATTTAGATTCACTAAAGCTAGTTCACTTTCATGCCGGAAGTCAGCTAACAACTATTGCGAAATTAAGAGTTGCACTAAAAGAAGCTGTTCAGGTCTATATCCATCTTAAAAAGAGATGCCCTAGTTTAGAATTCCTAGACATTGGTGGTGGACTAGGTGTTGATTATGATGGATCTAAAACTAACTTTACATCCTCTATGAATTACACAGTTGAAGAATATGCAAGAGATGTAATTTGGGTTTTACAAGAGGCCTGCGAACAAGCAAAAGTAGATTGCCCAAATATTGTAACAGAAGCTGGAAGAGCAACAGTTGCTTACTCTTCAGTCTTAGTCTTTAACGTTTTAGGAATAGCAAACACTTTTGATGAGAAACTAGATGTAGACTCTGTCTTAAATAAATCTCAAAATGCATTAGTAAGAAATTTAGCTTACTTATTAAAAGAGGTAACCCCTAAGAACTGCCAAGAAAGTCTGCATGATGCAATTGCATTAAGGTCTGACTTGATTGCTCAATTTAGCATGGGTTTAATAAGCTTAGAAGATAGAGCCCTGGGAGATAGGTGCTATTGGGCAACACTTTCAAAGGTTTCAAAATCAAAAGAGAACTTAAGTTACATCCCAGAAGACTTAGCCAAACTTCCTTCTATTTTAACTGATACATATTTTTGTAATTTCTCTGTATTCCAATCCATGCCTGATAGCTGGGCGATTCAACAGATTTTTCCAATCATACCAATTTCAAGACTAGACGAGAAACCTGAAAGATCAGTTGTCTTAGCAGATATTACTTGTGATTCAGATGGTGAAATAAGTAGATTTCCAGATTTAAGAGATGTAAAAAGATATTTAAACGCCCATAGCCTTGAAGAAGATACACCGTATTACTTCGGAGCTTTTTTAGTTGGCGCATACCAAGAAATTCTTGGAGACATGCATAATCTATTTGGCGATACCAATGCGATTCATGTTGAAATTGATGAAAACGATAAATTTGAATTCAGTGACGTTGTCTCAGGAGATACTGTAAGAGAAGTTCTAGAGTATGTTGAATTTAGCAAAGAAGAGCTTTGTAATAACTGGAGAAAAGCTCTTGAGAAAGCAGTTAGTAATGGCAATATAACTTCAAAGCAAAGTGGTGAATTATTTAAAAAATATTCAACTTCTTTTGAAGGATATACCTATTTAAGTATCTAATTTTTGTGTATACTATTTAAGTGTACAAAGAAATTTCTAACAAGATTCTTAATCCCATTTTGGGCAAGGCAGTTAAAGCTTTCACTCAAGCTCAACACCCTCCAAATCCAATTGATGCTAGTAATGTTTTTTCATTAAAAGAAAGACTGCAACTTGGAGATTTAGTTTTAGTTTCAGGAACTGCAAGAATTTCAAATGTTGTAAAAGTTCTAACACGCTCTAAGTGGTCTCACGTTGTAATTTACGTTGGAGACAGAAGAGACCTTTTAACAGAAGAAGAAAAAGAAGAGTGGGGCTCTAAATACGGAGCGGATAGCATGAAGCATTTAGCAATAGATGCAGACCCGATTAAAGGCGTGCATTTAAAACCAATAGATGATTTTGCTGGCTACGTTTTAAGACATTGTAGAGCCCAGGCATTAGACAAGCAAGATTGCCAAAAAGTAGTAGATGTTGCTATTGCCCAAATGGGTAGAGAATACGATATAAAACATATTTTAAAATTATTATTATTCTTTGCACTACCTTGGGAATTACTACCTGCAATAGCTAGAAGAAAAATTAGAGATTTTACTCTTTCAGAAGACGATAGGATTTGCTCAAGAGTAATCGCAGAAGCTTTTCATAGTGTTGGATACCCTATTAGGCCTTTAAAAATTGTTAAATATAAATCTCAGGAAAAAAATAAAATATCTTCCATTTTATCTGGTATTAAGAATAAAAGGAAAACTGCTTCTAAGTTATTGCTAAATGGAAAAATCTCTCCTGCTTTAAAAAGGCTTACCAGGCATAATAAAACAGAGATACAACTTGGAGCGCCCAGACACATAACTCCCGCGGATTATGATCTTTCTAAGTTTTTTGTGATTATTAAAGATCAGCAGGATTTAAATATTGATTACAAAGACGCAAAGTTGTTTTGTCCTTTGCCGGATTAGTGGAAGAAGACTAAGAGGAAGAAATGAGACAAAGACTAAGACCAAGATTAGGACTAAGATTAAGAGTTACTACTCTACAATTACTGTCACACTTTTAGACAATTCTTTACCGTAAGACCTATGTAAACCATCTGCGAACTGTAGAGTTAGGCTATGCTTTCCAGGTGTTAATTTTAAATCGTAATTAGTTTGACCTTTACCAAAATGAATGTGGTTTGCATTTGCTGGAACTACTGTTCCCTTTTCAACAAACTTATCATCAATCACTAAGTGATGATGTCCAGTTCCTTCTTCGAATTTACCTGCTGGTTTAATTTGTAGACCTTTTACTCCCATCTCCAGATTATATGAAGATGAAATTTTTTGGCCGTCTTTTAGGTTTGGGAAAAAGACTGAGGCTTGATTAGATTGACAAGAAATTGAAATAAAAAGAATTAAAAATATTATTAGCTTATTCATATTAACAAAAGACATAACACAAACCACTACCCTATTCAAAAGAATATAGAATTAACAAAGTATATTAATTAAAATATAAAGATTGCTACTAGTAAATAACCTGTTTGATTAACCTTTTAGGCGTTTAACGAATTCACATTCATCGCCTGTTTTAAAAGACTTTTCAATTTGTTCAGCTGATATCGCATTATGTACAAGCAACCAAGCTAATTCCAAAGCAAGAGTTGTTCTCTGTAGGGCAGGATTATCCGTACCAATAACATAGCGGATTCCATTTTCATCAAAATCACAGAGCATCTGTCCGAATTCTTTTGCAGATTTAATAGCTCCAGTGACCATGTTTGACCAAGGACAAAGTTCAACTATAATTTCTCTTTCCTTAAGAATCTCCATGCCGCTTTTTTTTCCCTCACGATATGCTTTCCATGCAATAATAGGATGTGCGACCTGATGTGGCTCATAGGCACGGATACTGGCACAAAATGTTCCTAAATCAACATGTTCAGTCTCACCACAGTGAATTGTTCTTACTAACTTTTCTCCTGCAGATTCTTTAAACAACCTTGGTAAAAAAGGCTCTTGTTGATTATATATTAACATTCCATGATTATTCTCTGGACCAGCAATATCAACTCCTACAATTGAACTGTATTTTTCAGTCCAACCTAGAACCTTATTAGCCATTTTTTCATTAATTTCTGGATTCAATTCTCTTGCAAAACAAAGAATTACACCGACTTTTACACCTCGATGAGTAATCGAGTAACGTCTTGCAATAGCGTCAACTTCTGCAATGATCAAATCGACATCAACCAAGGTGTCATTACCTTTAAATGTTCTACCTGTTCGTTTCATCGGATTAAACCGAATGAAAACATGACTAACTCTAAAAATAGGATCCTCAGCAGAACCATAGTTTCCAGGAATAACTGGGACAGTTCCCTCAGTTGAAACAAGATTCAAAACAGCAGAATCCATTGCATCTTTAAAAGCTATTAACCCTGCCTGTGTCTCGTCCACAAAATGACTTGCTTTAAGGTAACTTTCAAGGTTTCCAGGTTCAGTGAACATGGATGAGCTGAACTCACCATAATCAGACACTTCTCTAAACCCGTTACTTTGAGCTCGCTGATAAACACTGATTACTGGCTCACTTCCACTGCCGTGGGCGTGAGGAATCACAACTCCTTTTTGCTTTCGCTCAGATGAAATTGCTTGTCCCAGTAAATCAATGCCCCGAAACAACTCTTCGTTTGTCATTAGTGTTGGAATTGGCATCTTTGTTACTCCGTAAATTTAGGTAGTTTGCAGTGATTGATCTAAACCGTTTGCTAGTAGCAACCGTTTAATGGAAGAAACGGCTGATATTAAATTTCTTTGTTTTATTTGAATGTAAAAGAACTAAAAAAATTAGAGGGCTGTGAGCCAAAACAACTAGTCTTGAACCCACAGTAAATCCTCTATTTTTACCACTCCGTATTGTATTTGAGCACTTTAAGCGCAGTAATTGATCCTATGCCCTTCATGCAGTTCTTCGATCGAGCATCGCTCTGAATTCTGCAAGTCGAATACTTTTTGAGCAGCTTGCGTCGCGTTCTCAATTTCAACGAAAGAAACAGGAATCAATTCACGAGCGCTAACAGTTCCCGTAACGATACAATCTACGAACTGCAACAGCAAGCCTCGATAGAACATACCACTACCTGGAAGGAGTGCGATCATTTCCTCAACCAAAGGGTTAAGCATTTCGATCCTCTTTTGCAAACTAAGATCATCAATCTCGTCTGCCTCAATTCCTTTCTGCCTGATCTCTTCCCATTTGGAAATGACTTTCCTGTCTTTTTCAGCTACTCTAAGTAGCTCTGTAGCACGGTCTCCTGAGTAGTAGGCATTAATCGCATTAGCCGATGGACCGACAAAAATGTAACGAGGATACTCCTGTTTCATTACGTGCGAGTACGTAGTATGAGCAAATTTACTGGTCTGAAACTCGACCAAATCTGACATACCTTCTCCAATAGAACCAAATCCTCCTGGGAGAATTACGCGATTCCGTCGAACTGGTTTACCCGCTTTTGCCCTACATTCCTTATCAGCATCAGGACATCCTCCAATCAGATTCAAATAGTACATCCGCAATGCGAAGATGTAGAGCGGAGGAGCATTGTGGTCAATCTCTTCAGCCGGCCCTTGACCAACATCTCGAATCAATCCAAGCCGAACTCCAAATGTACGAGATTTAGTAGTTTCAGTACCAACTTTTTTGATCTGCTCTGACATCATACGAGTAACGAAACCCATACCACCAGTCGTTGAGGCTCCTGTTGCTACTGAATAATCGTTTTCAACGAGCAACTTAATGTAAGCAAAAAGAAACTCCTCTGTGAACTCGTCGACACATTTTGTTCGTGCGGTTGCATATGCAACTACCATGTTGTGGCCCTTTGTCTTGTGATAATGATTCACAAGCGCTGGCAGCCATTTGAAAAACAAACCGATTGCTTCTTTTTGTGCCATGTGGTGATGGACAACATGGCGTGCAACCTCCAACAGACATTGCTGCCTGTAGGATGAGTGAAACATCTGCAACATTGGAGGATCGGTATCTGTAGTAAAGCGCTTGTTGAATTTCACTCTGAGCTTAGCATCAGAGGTTAAGAGCTTTCTGAGTTGCTCGGCTTTTTGAATGATTCTTGGATCAAGCGTATTAGGTTCGTTGAAATACATGATTCGTCTCCAGATGGGGAGTGAAGTGAAGAAATGGCAACCTTGTAGGTTAACCTTATAAACTAGAATTTTGCTCAATGAGCCCAGCACAATGCATTTTATGCAGTGAGCGCAGCTCATAAAGACTAAATAAAACTACTCAATATTTGTTAAGATTTAAGGAACTTATCCATGAAGGAGATTTCAGACTAAAACATAGCATAAATTAGTAAATTCTCAAATTTTGCTTAAACATTACAAAGAGATGCTCATTAAACTATAATATCTTTAGGGAATTAAGCCCTACTCGTAATTCCTAGTAAATAAATTGACTTTATGTATGGAGTTGATAACTTGCATTTTTACTTAAGAATGTTCGCAACTTAAATATAATAGTGCGACTACTTTCGTACTAGTTCATTTAAAATTTCATATCTAGAAGAATACAGTACCGTTTTTAGTTTTTTTTCCCTTACCCCCGAGTATAAAATGTCTCGAACCAATCTTACGCCCCCTGCTTTTACTCTTTGCAAAACTAGATACTCTATGGATATCTGGGATGCAGCAAGAGGAGCACAGCCTGGAGATAGCGTTACTTTTGAACAAGCTCTTGAGGCATCTGTTAATGTCTCTTGCCAAAGTCCAAAAGAATTTGTTCTCCGTGAAGAAGAAAAATGTCCTGACGGACCATTTGGAGCTATTCGCCTGGCCGTTAGAGCCTCTGCGCTTTTTCGTATCTTGCTTGACCTACGCCAAGCAAATGCAAAAGAAGTCTACGAGGTAGTCAGGAAGCTCGAAGGCAAAGTGATCTCGATTGGTCACAACTGTGTTAATGGAGCAAGGAGCAAAGATGGCATAGTCTTTAGCAACCCTGTTGCACACGGTGAGATGGATGCGATTAGAAAAGCAGGAACTGCTTTGCCCTTTCCTGTTTCTATGTGGGCAGAGAAAGACATTTGCTTTGTCGAAGCGACTTCATCAGAAGACTGCGACTCTTGTCATAGCCGTAACAGTCTTTGGAGTGGGACTGCACTTTCGATTGCGGCAACCACCACACTGGATGTTCTAATGCATACTGGCTTCGATGAAGGAGAGGCATGCAAGATTGATCACCGCGACTCTTCAGTTCACCACGCAAGTATCCATAACCTTGAAACTCATGGTTTTGGAATGTCGACTGTTTACACTCCGCATCTTCGTGAAAAAGCTGCACGAGCCTTTGCTATTTACAAAGGCCATGGAGCTCGGAACTATCAAGCTGACTACTCAGCTAACATTTCTCAAGCTTTAAATAGCTAGTCCAAGGTCAACAAGCAGTACCTTTATGTTTTAAAAACGGTTGTTCGACACCTTGGTAAACACCATTGTGTCGAGCGGTACTGTCTTCTAGTCTCTTTTTAAATCATAAACTTTAATCTAAAAGCTTTTTAAATATTCACGGCATATCAATCTTATTAACCATACTAGTATTCTTTATGAAAATTAGGTATAAATAATTAAATACTGCTCTTTAAAATCTACATACGAGAAGACAAATCACTTAACATAACAACTGGGGAAATAATGTTCCTAAGCGAAAAGACTATTAGGACTGCGCTAAAAAAGAAGCGCATCGTTGTAGAGAATTCTTTTGAGGGTGCTCTTGATGGAATGACGATCAATGTAAGATTAGGAGCTTCTATTCTCGTTCCTAAACTTTCAGGTCCTCTAGATCCTCTGGGAGAAACGGATCAGATCGAATGGGTCAAACATAATTTACCTGACGCAACGACTAAGAATGAGAGCAAAGGATTTTTACTGCCTCAAAACACACTTATTCTTGCTCACACACACGAAAGAATTAGTCTCGATAACCAAACAGTGGCGATGATCAATTCACGGAGCACCGCTGCACGATTTGGTTTAGTAGTGCATCAAGCTGCTCCTCTTATTCATCCTGGACACGGCATGAATGGAGACAAGCCGAAACCAAGAAGCATTACTCTAGAACTAAGCACAACACTAAAACATGGCATGCATTTATATGCTGGACTTATAGTGGCTCAAATTAAATTTGCAAAAACAACGACAGCTCTAGCAAAGGGTTACGATTCCAGACTTAAATCAAATTACGCGATGGATCACGGCGTCATGTCTCCAAATTTGGAATCACTGATTCCCGACCCTGAAGCAAAGCAGTGCGACTTAAATCAATTCTATCAATAATTTTTTATAAGGTTAAACATCAAAGGCTAAATGCTTGAGTGATTTGACCTTCTCTTCCTTTAAAAACTTAATATGAGTAAAAAATTAAACAACAGTCAAAGAATGACTAACCAAGATGTTAATTTCCTTTGATTGTTGTGTTGTAAAAAAATGTTTTAACACGGTTTTGACTAATCTAGTCATTGTTTAAACATCAAGACACAAACTACATAGAAAGATTCAGATGAGAAGTACATCAGAAAAACTTAGTGTTTTATTGGCGCTAATTTTCACGCTGCTACTAATACTAGGGCTATCGGTTCTGTCACTAGAAAGATTAGCTCAAAAAGGAGTTGAAATTGAGCTGAACTCTTTTTTCAAGATTTTTAAATTAGGAGAAGGAGCAAAAGAGCTTTACGACTCTGCTCTCATTTTTTGTTTAACGAGTACGCTCGTTCTAATATCTTCTCCGTATTTAAAATTTCAGACACTAACTGCTAGACTTTTAAGACACGGGTTATGGAAAGTTGAAGATCTAGACAGCTATAAAAAGCCTGATAGGCTTTTCTTTCTGCGTCAAGAATTCAAAACAGTCTACAGACTCATGGCTTTTCAAATACACATCAGTCTGTGTACCATCTTGAGCCTTAACCTTATTACAGACTTAGAAATAAAAGGACAGACGATTGAAGCTTTGCAGTTAAAAATCTTCATCCTCCTATGTATAACCTTGATAACAGTCTCTTCTTTGAAAACGATGGAAGTAACACCAAAGGACTTTAAAACTTGGAAACTCTTTTGGCTTCCGACATGGATTAAAGTTCTAATCAACGGATACGATGACCCACATGACAAAAATGCAGTGGCAGGAATTATTGGAGTTTTACTAATTGGAATTGCGTTCGCTTTTTTAGACCAGGCTATAATTTCAGATCCAATTCTTGCACTTGGCTCTTTGTTTTTTGCTGCTTACACCTTCGGTGATTTCAAAGAAACAAAGCAATTGCTACTAGTTTTTTGGACGTTTATTGCGTGTATTTATTTAATTTCAGGCATCGCGAACTGCTATATTACTTTTCTGATGTAAGCGCATAAAAGGTTCTCTTCGCAACACAACAACTATTGATCTAAGACTTCTACTTAAAAGAAGCTTAAGCTTTCTTTTTCACCTCAACTCCCTCCTTAGCAATTCTTACCTCATAACCTAACCTCACTAACTGATCTCTAACCTCATCTGAAGTTTTATAATCTTTATTAGCTCTAGCAGAATTAATTTTATCTACTAATTCTTTAATATTATCAGGCACTACTTCGTGCTCCGCTTCTTTAAGCCCTAAAACATCAAAAATCTTAAGTAAACCTGCAAGGTCATCTTTAGTACTTAATGATTTCAAACTACCAAGAACAGCTGCAAGCCCTGCGCTTATATTTAAATCTTCATCCATTGCCGATTCAAATTCTTTTGTTAATTTTGTCTCAACTTGTTCTGCTTTAAAATCAGGAAACTCTTGGCGTAACTTTAAAATTCTTTCTTTAATTTTCGAGATATTACTTGCAGAATCTGCTAAGCCTTTTTCTGTGAAATTTGCATTTTGCCTATAATGAGTTTTTAAAAGCTCAAATCTAAGCACATCTGCGTCTATTTCTTTACATGTTACCCTGCCCTCTAATACATCTCTTGCAGTATAAAAATTACCTTTAGACTTAGACATTTTTTTACCATCAACTAGCAAAAAGCGAGTATGCACCCAATAATTTGCAAATCTATCTTTTCCACTAAAAGCACAAGACTGCGCCACTTCACATTCATGATGAGGGAAAACTAAATCTTCACCACCTGTATGAATATCAATGACATCTGAGCCTAAGCCCTCTTTTGCCATTACAGAACATTCGATATGCCAACCAGGATAGCCTTCACCCCATGGAGAGTCCCATTTCATAATGTGTTTACTATCAGGTTTCCATAATAAAAAATCTGCAGGATGCTTTTTAATACTTTGAGTTTCTTGCTCAACTCTTCCTCCCGCACCACTTTTTAAATCATCTAGCGAATTTCCGCTTAATTCCCCGTATGCTTTAAAAGTAGAGACATTAAAATAGACTGCCTTATCACTTCCAATGTAAGCAGAACCATTTTCTAGAAGCTTAGAAATCATGTCTTGCATACCAGCTATCTTCTCTGTTGCTCTTGGCATATTGCTTTCTGATTCAAATGCGACTTTAATTCCTAAAGTTCGTGAATCCTCAATAAAAGCTTCAGCATAAAAATTTGCTATTTCATATGGGTCATTCGGATTTTTTAAAAAATCTGTTTTACCTTGTTTCTTATTTTCCTTAATCCGTTTGGATGCAACTATCATTTTATCTTCAGCTAAATCATCTTCTGTTAGATGGCCAACATCTGTAATATTCATTACATGATGGACTTGATAGCCTTTAAACTCTAAAAATCTTCTTAATAAATCTGAATTGATAAATGACCTGAAATTACCAATATGTGCGTAATCATACACTGTTGGGCCACAGCTATAAATTGTTACTTTATTCTGATCTAAAGGTTTAAAATCTTGCAGTTCCCTGCCTAATGAATTGTATAAGCGCATGAGGCCAATTTTATTAGGATGAAAAGAATTAGGCAATCAAAAAAGAGAGCACCTACAATACAAATTATTTTAATTTAATTAGTGTCAAATACTAAAGTTTTATAGGTTAATGTCGAGATAATAAGTATGGCGCAAACTACAAAATATAGCTGTAAGGAGTCTGGGTTTACCCTTATTGAACTGCTTGTAACTATCGCTATTATAGGCATTCTTGCTTCAATTGCTATTCCAGCATTTAAAGATTACAAGGAAAAAGCATTTCTAGCTAAGTTACAAGTTACTGCAAGAAATGTTATTACATTGATTGAGTCAGAATTCCATGCTGATGAAAAAACCACTTTACTTACATGCAATACAAATTCGGGAGTAACTACAAATTGCACAGCGAATACAAGTGAAGGAGGAGTAAATGTGCCACGCCCAGAATCTAATCAAAGAGTTGACGTTCTTCTCTCTAATTTTGATGTCTATCTAAGCTCAACTAAGATAAGCAGCGGCTTAACTTTAGAATTAACTTCATGCGAACCAGCTTATAAAGATTTAACATGCTTTGTTAGTCACTCTGCAACACTTGATTGCCATAACGCATTAGGAGTATCAGGATTTCGCTGCCCCGGATAACTAATATTTCATGCTATAATTATTTTATCTTCACATTCTCTATAATTAAATCTACTTTATAACTTGCGAAAAAAATCTACGTGCCCCTATTTTAAAAACCGTTACAAACATTAAAAAGATTAAAAGATAAAGATAGAGACTTAAACTCTCATGATGATGAGCTTCTTCAATTATAGTTGGGATTTGAATATCGCTAAAAAAGTAATTAACTACGTAACCAATTAAAACAGCACACATAGCAGAAATTGAACTAAACAAAATAGCTATTTTTCTAGAATGTAGATTACTTAGCACTCCAAAAGTACTAATATTTGTTGCTGGTCCAGTTAACAAGAAAGATATCCCTGCACCAATACTTAATCCTGAAGAAACCAACACTGCAATTAAAGGAGTAGAACCTGAAGCACAAACATAAATAAAAATACCAATTATTGAAAATATAATTACATCATAACCTTTGATGCTAAGTAGAAAACTTTGATCTATTAAATTTTGAGAGAGCACAGCAAATAAAATGCCTAATAAAATCCAAGCAGCTGTGTTTTCAATTAAAGTAAAAAGCGCAGAGAAAAAGTTTTTAAAAAACTCTTGTTTTTGAGGCTTATCTTCTTTAACTTCTTTTTCTACCTTATCTTCTGTTTTAGACAGAAACATAACAGATAAAGTCACAACAAATGTAAAAACAATAACTGCTAGAAGCCTAATCATAGTTAGCTTATAACCAAGCAGCGGGAATGAGAGTAAAAACGCATCTATCCCAAGCTCTGGAGTAGCAAGCAAGAACGCAAATCCTGCAGTCATTGGCACTCCTCTTTTAACTAAGGATTCATATATTGGCAGCACTCCACAACTACAAACCGGGAGCGGTAAACCGAAAGCTATCCCTTTTGTGGTTTGAGATAAATCTCCACCCTTAGTGAAGCAAGACAAAGATATGTTTGGGAATAAAGCAAAAATTAAAGCCCCGATTAGATACCCCATGCATAAGGCGAAGGCGCTCTCTTCTAATATACCTATATAGCTACTCCAAAAATCTGAGTGCTGATGTGAAACAAGTAACAAAAGACAAAGTGCTAACAAATTGCCAATACTTTCAGCAGGGATATCAGGAATATTAGGATTACTACTTATAGAAAAAACTTCTGAAGTTTTAGTTTTATGCGAACAACAATCATCATTGGCATTTTCAGGGTCAAGGTGAAATCGAAACACGACTACATGTAGTATTGCCCCAGCTGCTGCAGCCTGAATTAATTCAAGATAAATATTTTGCCCAACATGTCCTTCAAACCAATAATAACCTAAGCAAGTCATAACCATCATTGTAAGAATGGAAAAAGCAGCAAAAACTAAACCAAAATGAGGTCTAAGCAAATACCAAATAGTAAGGCCAACAGGTAGTCTATGAATAATGATTGCAGAATTTAGGCTAGCTTCTTTTGATTCAACTAAAGCGGCTCCATCTAATGCTAAATGAATGCAAAAACCAAAGAGGGCAAAAAATAAAGCACCTTTATGAATTTCTTTTCCTTTTTTACTCCCAGATCTTGAAAGATAGTTTTCTAATAAATTAGGCCCGAGGAATCCTAGCACTGCTAGAAGAACTACATAAAGGCCATTTGAACCAACAGCCGAAGGAGCTAAATGCTCAAGCACTAAGCCACCAATAGCAATAAAAACAAAGCCATCTATTAATTCTAAAATCTTCTTACTACCACTAACTACCCGATATAATATTGGGCCAATTAATAAGGTTAAATTTGCAAGAAGTATGTTCACGACTGATTTTATATGCTAATCCTGTGCATATGGTCAAAGATCGAATTAAGAATCAGGAAAAGTATTCTGCCCCCCTAGAAGGCAGAAGCGATTCTGATTGCCTTTTACTTGATTTTAATGAAAGAACCTCTACTCCATGCAAGGAAGTATTCGATGCATTAACTGAATTTCTAGAACAAAAAAAACTACAGATATATCCTGAATATAATGATCTATCTTCTAAAATAGCTAATTACAATTCACTAGATTCAAATCAAATTTGCGTAACAAACGGCTCAAATCAAGCCATAGACATATTTTTTAGAATTAACTGCTCTGAAGGCGAAAAGGTAATAATTAATCAACCTACCTTTGCTATGCTTTCTCACTACCCAAAAGCACAGGGCTTAGAAATAATCTCACCTAGTATAACAGATGATTATAGTTACCCTTACGATGAAGTAAAGGAAACTCTAGCCACACAAAAGATCTCAGCCGTAAGCATCTGCACACCCGAAAGCCCAACCGGAAAAGAACTCTCAGTTAATAAGATAGAATTACTTCTAAAAGAAAACCCTAAAACCGCTTTTTTAATAGATGAGTGCTACTACGAATACACAAACACAACTTGCAAGGAATTAATTCAAAAATACGATAATATCTTCATCTCTAGATCTTTTTCTAAAGCTTGGGGCCTAGCTTCATTAAGAATTGGCTATATGATTTCTTCAAAGAACAATATTAGCGAAATGAAAAAAGCTGTTTCGCCGTATGATGTTAACAAACTCGCTTCCGTTGCTGCAAGCGCAGCTCTATCTAATCCAGACTACATGCGTAAATACGTGACACTAGTAAATAAATTTTCGAAACCAAAACTAGAAAAGTTCTTAGAAGAAAAGAAAATAAAATTCATTAAAAACAGTGCGAATTACATACTTTGTTTTTTCGATAATAGTAAAAAAATATCTGAAGAATTAAAACAGAAAGGTATATTAGTTAGACCTAGAAATGGTCCTAAAATAGAAAACACTCTTAGAATCAGCATTGGAACTGAAAAAGACACTGATATTTTGATTAAAACACTTTCTGAAATAATCTAAGCTTCTTGCGTTCTTCGAACCAAGACCTTTTACCTTAGAAAAGCAGGAGGCACCTGACACTCCACAATCTCTACTTTCTCCCAAACCTTCCCTGTCA
>CAYOZL010000039.1:0-22610 GCA_964408435.1 uncultured Bdellovibrionales bacterium
TAATATGGTTAATCTAGAACCAAATAAAGAAATAATAAAAAAGAGCTAGATGGCTCACTTTTATTTGGCTCTTAGTATTTATTAAATACTAGGAGCTGTTGCAGAACAACTTGTTGCTGTTGAATCTTCTATCGTACTAACTTGCGACTCCCATTCCTAATTTCTATTACCTTTGGAGTGACAAGATTCTACAGAAAATTTAGAACCATCACCAGATGCAGCCATGTCCTAAATCAGTGCCGTCACTTAGTGCGAAACCTAGAAGGAGTGTCTCACAGCTTGCACTGTTACAAGTAATATATGATTCTTCATCTGTAAAATATGCTTCTTGACCAGTGAGGCTATTCCTTAGGTCAGATTGTGATCTAGAGTTAAATGCTCTTTTCTTGTAGTTAGCAAACTGTGGAATAGCGATTTAAGTAAATGATATAATATGTCATTAAGATTTAAGCATTTTGCTCGCTAGATTCTTCTGATTCGTATTTTTTTAGTCTATATCTAAATGAACGAAAGTTAAGGCCTAGTAATTCAGCTGCTTTTTGTTTGGCCCCATTGCAGTGCTCAAGAGCACTATTTATATAGTGTCTTTCTAGGTCCTTTAGCTCTTTTTCTAGATCCATAGGGAAAGAGGATTGAAAAGAAGTATTTTCATTACTATAAGTGCCGTTATTCGTAACGCTAGTATTGGTAGCATTTTTCGCTTTAGAATCTGTTTTAAGAAATTCTTCTGGTAGATTTTCTGGAAGAATAGCATTTCCCCCAAGAACCAATGCTCTTTCAACAACATTCTCTAATTCTCTTATATTTCCTGGGTAGTCATACTTACAAATTAAACTCAGTGCTTCTGGTGAGATAATTGGCTCACTCTCATTCTTTGTATTCTCAGCACTAAATTTTTTAGCAAAATAATTTACTAAAGCAGGAATGTCTTCTTTTCTTTTTCTTAAAGATGGTAGTTTGATGTTAACAACATTTAATCTATAGAATAAATCATCTCTAAACTGATCTTTTTTAACTTCTTCTTTTAGGTTTTTATTAGTAGCTGCAATTACTCTTACATCTACCTTGATATCTCTTGTCTCCCCAACTGCTCTTACTGCTCTTTCTTGTAGAACCCTTAAAAGCTTAGTTTGTAAATGAAGAGGAAGCTCTCCAATTTCATCTAAAAATATTGTCCCATGATTTGCTTGTCTAAATAAACCAAGTGAGTCACTAATTGCACCAGTAAAAGCTCCTTTTTTATGTCCAAATAATTCACTCTCAATTAAGTTCTCTGGAATTGCACCGCAGTTTATTGCAATAAACTGTTTGTTAGCTCTCTCACTATTAAAGTGAATTGCTCTAGCTATTAGCTCTTTACCTGTTCCGCTCTCTCCAGTTATTAATACAGAGGCTTTACTAACAGAGACTTTTTCTAAGACTTTAAAAACTTCTTTCATCTCAGTACTCCCACCAATAATATTATTATGGTTAAAAGTTTTAGAGCTCTCGTTTTCTTTTGAAACTGTTTTTGCTAATTGCTCATGAAGAGCAAGTTTTTCTTCGGTTTGTCTCAATTTACTTTGATCGCTAATTACTAGCATCCTAGCGCTTTTAGCGTTGTTGTCATTAGGAGAGATTTCTTTTATAGCGCAATTTAAATGTAGTGTTTCTCTATTGTCTTTTTTGAATTCTATTTCAGAAATGTCTTTGTTTAAAACATTTTTAAAGCCTGTAATTCCATTTTTTTCTAAAGTGCTCTGTAAAGGCTCTCCTATAAGTTGCTCGTTTGAAAGTTCAGAAATCCCTAGAATAGCTTTAGCTGCTTCATTTATGCCTAATATTGCGGATTGTAAATCTAGTGTTATTACGCCATCAGAGACTTCTTCTAGAAGCCTTTTTTGTTGATGTTCAGCTTGGTCTAGATTCTTAGAAACTTCGTTTGCAAGCTTTGATGTTTTCTCTAATTTATAGGAAAGAAAACTTGAGATTAAAGCTACAATTAGCATTGACATGTAAACACCTAGTATCTCATTAGTGCCTAAACTAGTCGCTAGATTTCGCATTCCAGGTAAGCTCGAACTAGCAATAAATGCATAACCAATACCGCAAATTGAAGAAATGCATATTGCTTGTTTTCTAGTTAACACAAGTGATGAAGCTAGAATAGCTACTAGATATAGGGAAACAACTACTAGTGGGTCGAATACATATATTGAGAAAGTAATTACTAAAACATCAAAGAGTATTTGAAAAAAAGCTACTAATTTTAAATTAGTAGTTGTCCTAACAATATATGAATTTATTAAAGAAAATAAGAAAATAAAACCTAAAGCAGAAAATAATATTTTTTTATCATTATTAAGATTATTAAAATCGTTAAAAACTTCTAAAGAGGCAGTAATAAGTAAAAGAGTTATTATTAATACTCTTGCACATATCAAATAGATTAGCCTTGGCTGAATTAGTTCTCTATTTATATTGTCTTCTTTTTTATTAAAAAAATCTATTACTGTTTCTTTCATTTTTTGTCTCTAATAACCTTGTTTTAAAACCTGTAAAGCTTACATGCTTAGTTCATTACAGATCCTAGCTTAAATATTGGAAGATACATTGCTACAACAAGTCCACCAACTACTGTTCCTAGAAATAGAATCATTAGCGGCTCGATTAATTGTTTCATGCCGTTTACTGCATTTTCAACTTCAGTGTCATAAAAATCAGCAATTTTTCCAAGCATCGCATCAAGTGCACCTGTTGCTTCTCCAACGTTAATCATTTGCACAACCATTGGTGGGAAGATATTTGAATTAATTAAGGGCTCTACTAAAGTCTTACCTTCAGAAATACTTTGTTTAATGCTGTTTACTTCTCTTTCAACAACTTTATTTCCACTAGTTTTTGAACAAATAGTTAATGCGTCTATAATTGGAACACCTGAGTTTAACATTGTGCTCATGGTTCTAGTAAATCTAGAAACTGCTACTTTTTTAATTATGCTTCCAAATACTGGTAGCTTTAAATAAATAGGATGAGCTACATCTTTTCCTCTTTCTGTAGCTAAAAACTTTTTCATAAAGTAATAAACACCAAAAACTCCCATTACAATTAAGTGACCTTGACTGGTAATAAAATTAGATAAGTTAATTACTATTTGAGTAGGGACAGGAAGTGCTGCTCCGAAATCTGCAAACATCTCTCCAAAAGTTGGGATTACAAATACTAATAATATAGTTGATACAATAATAGCCGCACCAACAACTACTGCAGGGTAAATCATTGCAGTTTTAACTTGTTTTTTTAAGTTGTCCATCTTCTCAAGGTAAGAAGCAAGTCTTTCTAGGATGATATCTAAAATACCACCAGCTTCTCCAGCAGCTACCATGTTTACAAAGAGTTGATCGAAAACTTTTGGATGTCTTCCTAGTCCTTCTGCAAGTGTCCCCCCGTTTTCTACAAATTCTTTTACATCTATTAAGATTTTTTTCATCGCTGGGTTATCGCTACCCTTGCCAAGAATATCTAGGCCTTGAACAAGTGGAAGACCAGCATCAATCATAGTAGAGAACTGTCTTGTAAATATTACTACGTCTTTTGTTTTAGCTTTAGGGCCAAAGCCAGGAATTGTTAGCTCTTTATCAAGGCCTGTTCCTTTTTCTTTAATCTTTTGAGCATTTGGAGTTATTTTTTGCTTTTTTAAAGCTTCAAAAACCTGCTGAATTCCTGCAGCTTCCATCTCTCCCTTAAGCATTTTACCGCTCGGTGCTTTTCCTTCCCATGTATATAGTGCCATAATTATCCTACTGTTGTAACTCTTAATACTTCTTCTATTGTTGTTGTTCCTAATTTAATACATTCAATCCCTGAAGCTCTTAATGTTTTCATCCCGCCGCTTACTGCTTCATTTTTAATCTCAGCTGATGAAGCTCCGTTTAAAATTAATTCTTTAATTCCTTCAGTAATTGTCATTACCTCATAAAGAGCAACTCTTCCTTTGTAGCCAGTTTTGCTACATTTAGGACAACCCTTACCTTTGTATAATTTAAAGTGACTTGCTTCTGCTGCAGGAATTCCGATTTTAACTAATGCTTCAGGATTAAGTGGGGTCTCTTCCTTACAGTTGGTGCAAATTCTTCTAGCTAGTCTTTGTGCAATAACAATATTTACTGAAGATGCTACTAGGAAAGGTTCTACACCCATGTTTAATAATCTGTTAATTGTAGCTGGTGCATCGTTAGTGTGAAGAGTAGATAGTACTAAGTGACCAGTTAAAGATGCTTTAATTGCAATCTCTGCAGTTTCGTAATCTCTAATTTCCCCTACCATGATAGTGTCTGGATCTTGTCTTAGGAAAGCTCTTAGTGCAGCTGCGAAATTAAGACCAATTTCTTCATGCATTTGAACTTGATTAACACCGTATAAATTAAATTCAACAGGATCCTCAGCAGTTGAAACATTCACCTCATCATCGTTTAGCTCTGCAAGGGCAGAATAAAGAGTAGTGGTTTTCCCAGAACCTGTAGGGCCTGTAACTAAAACTAAACCAAAAGGCTTAGAAATTGATTCCATAAAAGCTTCGAGTTGGTCTTCAAAGAAACCAAGCTTTTTCATGTCTGTCTGTAAATTTGATTTATCTAGTAAACGAAGAACTATTTTTTCACCAAATAAACCAGGAAGACAGTTCACACGAAAATCCATTTCTTTAACTTTTCCAAGTTTTAACTTTATTCTTCCATCTTGAGGTAAGCGTCTTTCAGCAATATCAAGATTTGCCATAATTTTTATTCTTGATGTAATTGCATTTTTTAATGCCATTGGTGGTTTCATGATTTCGTATAAAACTCCATCAATTCTAAATCTTACTCTAAAGCTTTTTTCATAAGGCTCTATATGAATATCTGAAGTACCTCTTTTAATTGCATCTGTTAAAATAGCATTAACTAGTTTAACCACTGGAGCATCTTCTGTTGCTTTCTCAAGAGCATCTAGGTCTACATCTTCATCTGTCTCGATAGTGTGTACATCGTTACCAAAATCTTGAAAAATTGAGTCATAGGAAACTTCTTCATCGTAAGTTCTATCTAGTTCTGCATTTAATTGGGTGTGATTAACTAGTTTAACCTTGATATCGAAACCTGTAATGAATCTAATATCATTTAGTGCCGCAATATTAGAAGGATCTGACATTGCAATTATAAGAGTGTTATCATTTAAGCTAATAGGAAAAATCTGATTTTTCTTAGCTATTTCGCCTGATACTAATTGAGTAACATTGGGATCTTTTTCTACTAACTCTAAATCTTCAATTACATCTAGATTGTAATGTTTAGAAATCATTTTAATCAGGTCTTCTTGTTTGATTAGACCCATTTTAGTCAAGGAAGCTACTACTGGTAGCGAATTATTATGAGCATATTCATTTACTTCATCAATCTGCTCTTCTTTGAGTATCTTTCTAGATACTAATAATTCAACTAATTTAGACACTCATACCCCCATGCTTGTATTTGAAACTTAATACTTCGTGAAAATTAACTAGTGACAATAAATGGCAGTAGAAAATACACGACTAGCTAAGTAATCGGCAAAAATTGCCAAAATCTTGATATAAATTTTATCTATATGTGAGTTGTAAATATACTAGCTAGAAGCCTAGTATTTCTAATGCCTTAACTCTTATTTCGCTAATAGCTACTCTATACTGCTCTAAGGTGTCCCTGTTTCTGAAAGTAACAGTGTTATCCTCGAGGCTTTGATGATCAATGGTAATACATAGAGGTGTTCCTGCCTCATCTTGTCTTCTATATCTTCTACCGATATTCCCACTTTCATCATATTGGCAAAGATAGCTCTCTTTTAGCAGGTTATATAACTCTTTAGCTTTCTCTGGATGACCATCTTTTCTAAGTAGAGGAAATACTGCGATTTTAATAGGGGCAATTCTAGGATGAAATTTTAGAACAGTTCGTTTATTCCCATCTATTTCTTCTTCATTATAAGCATCTACTAAAAATGTAAGTATTGCTCTATCTGTGCCAAGTGCTGGTTCTACTACATGAGGAGTAAAAGTTTCTCCAGTGCTTTGGTCTCGCCAAATCATTTTTTTGCCACTATGTTCAGTATGTTTAGTTAAATCGTAACAACCTCTCCAAGCAATACCTTCAATTTCAGACCAGCCAAAAGGAAAATTGTAATCCACATCAGAACAACCCTTAGAGTAATGGGCTAGTTCATCATCATCGTGTTTTCTTAATCTTAATCTGTCTCTATCAACTCCTAACTCGGCAAACCAATTAATTCTAGCTTCTGTCCAGTACTTATACATTTCTTCCGCTTGGTCTTCTTTGCAGAAATATTCCATTTCCATTTGTTCAAACTCGGCCATTCTAAATGTAAATCTTCTAGTTGTAATTTCATTTCTAAAAGATTTACCTTGTTGCGCAATTCCAAAAGGAATTTTAACTCTAGTGCTATCAACTACGTTTAGAAAGTTTACAAAAATACCTTGAGCCGTTTCAGGTCTAAGATAAACAATATTTTCTTCTTTTTGTATTGGTCCTAAGTGAGTTTTGAACATCAAGTTGAACATCCTAGGCTCTCCAAAATTACAACTTTTTTTATTCTTTGGACATTTTTCTTCTTCTATTTTGTCTTCTCTAATTCTTAAACCACAATCTTCGCATTCTACTAGTGGGTCGTTAAATCCTTCGATATGTCCAGATGCCTCCCAAACCTTAGGGTGCATTATTATACTAGAATCTAAACCTACTATATCTTCTCTAAGTTGAACCATTGAGCGCCACCAAGCGTCTTTGATATTTCTTTTAAGCTCTACTCCTAAAGGACCATAATCATAGCAAGAAGATAAACCACCGTAGATTTCACTAGAAGGAAAGATAAACCCTCTTCTTTTTGCTAATGATACAATTGTCTCTAGTGATTCTATTTTAGGATTACTCATTTTAAATCTATTAAATCTTTGATAATTTTGTTTATTTAACATTATTTAGCACTTGTTTTATATAATATAAAGATGAATTTAATAAGATGAATTTGATAACCTTTTATAGAGAAGAACTTAAGAATAACATTCTAATTTTAGATGATGCGAGGTCCACTCATATTATTCAGACTCTTAGAAGTGAAAAAGGAGATGAGCTAAAAGTAGGTGAAATTAATGCTAATATTGGAAAGGCTACAATAGAAGGGATTAATGGAAATAAGGTTACTCTGGAAATCAAAGAATTAAACCAGAAGCCTTATAATCGAGGTGTTAGCATAGTAATGGCTCTACCTAGACCACAAACTATTAAAAAAGTATTAGAATTAGCCGGTGTTTTTTCCATTAATAATTTAACTTTTATTAATTCAAAAAAAGTAGAGAAGTCTTATTTTTCTTCTTCTGTTTTAAAAGAAATAGATACCTACCTAATTAAAGGCATGCAACAAGGAGTAAAAACTACAAAAACAAGAGTGGAAATAAGTAATTCTTTTTATGACGGACTTGCTAAGGTAATTGAACAAAATGAAGACAGTAAAAAATTTATAGCTGACTTATATAACGACAATAAAATAAAGTCTGCAGATTTAAAGAGTGAAATATTATTAGCCATAGGGCCTGAAGGTGGTTGGGTTGATACAGAGATACAGCATTTTCAAGATAATAGTTTTGAATCTATTACATTGAGTAGTAGTATCTTAAGAGTTGAGCAGGCTGTATGTGCAGCGATAAGCCAAATAGAGTTACTTAGTTAACGTAATTTAAGTGAAGAAGAATAATAAAAAAGAAATTATTAAATCCAAGCAAGAGCCTATTCTTAGGCCTAGAGTAGGAGGTCGGAAGGAGAAAAAAGAGATCGTTTCATACGACCCTCTCCAAAGATACCTTTCTGAGATACGACAATATCCAAAGCTTAGTAAGGAAGAAGAGTTAGAGTTAGCAAAGAAGTATCAAGACTCAGGTGATTTAGATGCTGCCTATAAGTTAGTAATGGCTAACTTAAAACTAGTTGTAATTATAGCAAAAGAATATCAAAGAAATGTTCAAAAAATAGTTGATTTAATTCAAGAAGGGAACATTGGCTTAATGGAAGCTGTTAAAAAGTTTGATCCATTTAAGGGCACAAAATTTTCATCTTATGCAGTTTATTGGATTAGGGCTTATATGCTTAGGTACTTAATTAACAATGTAAGACTTGTAAAGGTAGGCACTACACAAGCGCAAAGAAAGTTATTTTATAACTTAAAAAAAGAACAAGCTAAGTTAGAAAGAGATGGCTACGTTGCAGAAGCAAAACTGCTTGCGGAAAGATTAAACGTTAAAGAGTCTGAAGTTATAGAGATGCAACAAAGACTTGCTTTGCCTGATTTAAGTGTAGATGCTCCTATTAATAAGAATGAAGAAGGAAATGCTACTCTACATAGCGTTCTAAGTGATAATTCAGAAAGTATAGAACAAGCAGTTATAAAAGATGATTTTGCTAAAGCATTAAGACTTGCAATAGATGATTTTAAGCAAAATGCTAATGAGAAAGAAATTGCCATTATCGATTTAAGATTGTTTACTCAAGACGGAATTACTTTGCAAGAAATTGCCGATAAATTTGGAGTATCAAGAGAAAGAATTAGACAAATCGAGAAAAAACTAAAAACAAAGCTTAAAGATCATCTTCAAGAAAAGTTAGAGCTAGGAGGAGATGGTGAAGTGTTAATAGGTGAGATCTTAACAGATGAAGAGTAGTCTAGGTTAAAGAATTAGAATGAATGACTTTGGAGAATTTGGAAACGTAGATAGAAGAAGGTTTACACCAAGGTATATTCTTAAACTCTTACTCTTTGCTACTTTGCTACTTGCAATACCAACTGCTTTTGGAGGTTGGAAGAAGTTTTATTTATCTGTCTTAGAAAAACAAAAACCAAGTATTACTGTAAATAAAATGCCAAAAGGAATTGGTCTTTTAGAACAAGAATTAGAATTTGAACTTACAGATACTCAATCTGGCCTAAAGGACCTAGAAGTTTTAATGCTTATTAAAAGTCAATCCGGTGAAGACAGAAAAGAAGTTATTGTAACTAAATCATATGGAAAAAAAGAGTATAAAGATTTAATAAAATTAAAAATAGAGAAGCAAGATTATTATCAAGATGGTTCAAAGGCTCTGTTGAAAATAAAAGCTAGAGATAGAAGTTACTGGAAAAATACTAGGCTTATAGAAAAAAACTTAGCAATAGATTTATCCTCACCTAATATTACTATTCTTGCAAAGTCTAATAATTCATTAAGCCAAGGTGATGCTGCTTTTATAGAGTATAAAATAGATAATGAGACTAAAGCTCTTAGCTCTTATGTCTTAATTAGAGATGTGCAATATAGAGGTTTTAAATCTTTATCTGGCACTTACTATGCTTATTTTCCTTTGCCACTTGATTGTTTTGCTTGTGAAATAAGAGTTGAGGCCAGAGATTTTATTTCTAATGCGACTAGTAAAAAAGTTGATCTTGAAATGTCTTTATTTGAACAGAAAGATTTAAAGATAAATTTAAGTGAGAAGTTTCTTCAAGGTTATAAGAAATATGCAATTGGTAATTTTAAAGACAAGAATAAAAAAGAAATAAAATATTTTGATTCTGATAAACTTTTTATCTCTAGCCTCCTAACTGATCTAGATACAGAACAAAAAGCAAAAGTGCTTTTTAAAAGACCTAGTTTGAATAAGTCTTGGGAAGGAGAGTTTTTCTATCCTGGGGGAGCGAAAGGTAAGATAGATTTTGCAACTAAGATAGAATATTTAATTAAAGGAGATTCTATTGGCAGCTATCAATCTCCTGGAGTCTTTTTTAAGGGCGATACTGAAATTAGAGCTGCAAACTCTGGCAGAGTAATTTTTTCAGGTGATTTTGGAATATTAGGTAAGTCTATAATACTGGATCATGGTGCAGGCCTATCTAGTATGTATTCTAGTTTATCTGAGTTAAAGAAATTAGAAGGGGACGTTGTTCGAAGAGGTGACATTATCGCTATGTCTGGACAAACAGGATTATTTAATCAAAAAGGCTGTATGTTTCAGCTGAGATTACACGGTGAACCAGTTAATCCTACTAACTGGTGGGATAAAAAGTGGGTCGAGAATAATATAGCTATAGACACTATTAACTAGTACCATTTTTGTGCTAATAACTTTGCTCAATGAGCTCAAAAATCTATATTACGATAATAATAGTAGTTATTTGCCTAGCTGCACTTATTTTTGCCGCAACTAAAAGTAACGCAAAAGCTGTTGTTACTATTAGTGAATTGATGCAGAAAAAAATAATAAACACAAAGGTTCAAATAGGTGCTCAGGTAGCTCATGATTCTAAAATTGAATCAATTTCTAGTCCTAAGAGAATAGTTAAATTTTCGATAGTAGATAGAATTAAAAAAGATAAATATAAAGACACTGATATAATGACTAAGTCGCAAAAGAAACTACAAGTCGTATATTCAGGAATCATGCCAGACACCTTAAGGGCAGGTAGAGATGTAATTGTTCAAGGGGTATATGACGGAGAAGTTTTTAATGCCTATCAACTATTAACTCAGTGTCCATCTAAGTATGAACCTCCTAAAATAGAAGAGGCTTCTAAGTGATAGATTTAGGTCATTTCTCTCAAGTTTCTGCTTTTATTCTTTCAGTATATTCTCTTGTCTTCGGGTTTATAGCTGCAAAAAATAGTAATTATAAACTTGTAGTCTCTGCTAGAAATTCATTAATAGTAAGTTCTATTTTTTGCTGGATTGCTCTAATTTGTTTAGCACTAGCATTTGCAAATAATGATTATCGTTATCTTTATGTTTGGCAACATTCAGATAATTCAATGCCTTGGTATTATCTAGTTTCTGCAGTTTGGGGTGGGATGGATGGTTCAATGTTACTTTGGGCAGCTATTATGTCTGCCTTTGTTGCAGTATCTATATTAAATAAGAAAAATTTCTCAAAAAAAATATATCAATGGTTAACTCCATCTCTTTCGCTAGCTCAAGTTTTCTTCCTTCTTGTTGTCAATTTTTTTACAAATCCTTTTAGGTTAGTTCCTCTTAATTCTGTTATTAGTGACGGAAATGGCTTAAATCCATTGTTACAAAATCCTTCAATGATGATTCATCCACCACTTCTATATTGTGGCTTTACAGGTTTTGTAATTCCTTTTGGATTTGCCATTGCAGCTTTATTAAGTAAAGAAAATTTATGGCTTAAATACGTGCATAAATGGACTTTATCAGCATGGATGTTCTTAACAGCGGGAATTATTCTTGGTGGAAACTGGGCATATATTGAACTTGGCTGGGGTGGATTTTGGGCATGGGACCCTGTTGAAAATGCATCTTTTCTACCTTGGTTAACAGCTACTGCTTTTTTGCATTCTGCAATGGCACAAGAACAAAGAGGAGTTTTTAAGGTTTGGAATGTAAGTCTAGCAATTGCAACTTATATGCTTACAGTTTTTGGAACTTTCTTAACTCGTTCTGGCATAGTGCAAAGTGTTCACGCTTTTGCAGAGGCTGATATTGGTTGGGTCTTTGTAAGTTATTTAGTCTTGTTAATTATATTCAGTGCTACTTTAGTAATATTTAGACTTAAAGAATTAAAGCCTGAGAATCAAATAGAAAACTTTTTTTCAAGAGAAGTTTTATTTTTATTTAATAACTTAATATTTCTTAGTATTGCATTTACTGTTATGTGGGGCGTGATGTTCCCAGTAATTAGTGAGGCAGTTGCAGGTGAGAAAGCTGTAGTAGGGCCACCATTTTTTAATCAAGTTACAGGGCCAATGTTTTTCTCATTATTAGCTCTAATGTTATTTGGACCCTTTGTTGCTTGGAAAGGGGATAACTTAAAAAAAGTCTCTAAAGCTTTACTGCCTTCTTTAATATTCGGTTTGATTATTTCTTTAGTCTTAATTTATTTAAAACCTACTTATATTTTAGCTGCATTTAGTATTGGTCTTGGTGTTGCCATAATATTTTCTTTAGAAAAAATAGTTAGAACTGCAGCAGTTAAAAGAAGAAAAGAGGGTAATTTAGCTAGTGCATATAAAAATGTTATAAGATCTAAATCTAGAAGATTCGGAGGCCATGTAGTTCATTTTGGCGTTGCTATAATGGCCATAGCGATTACTGCTTCTTATGTTTATAAAACAGAGAAAGATATTACGCTTGAAATTGGGCAAAAGGCTAAGGTCGGTTCTTACGAATTTAAATTAGACGATGTTCTTGAATCCCCTCAGAGTTCTTATCATGCAATAATAGCAAAAGTTAGCGTTTATAAAGGTGATAAAAAGATATCAACGCTACAACCTGAAAGAAGAGCATATGCAAGAGAGGTTACAACAGAAGTAGCTTTAGAAATGAACTTATTAAATGACTTATATGTTGCATTTGCAGGTATCGATCTTGCAGGAAGAGACCCTTCGGATTTAAAAAAATTACCTCTTATTTTTAAGATTTATATTAATCCATTACAGGTTTGGCTTTGGTTTGGATCTATCTTGGTAATTATTGGAACTTTAATAGTTTTGTTAAAGACTCAAAAAATAGAAGATAACATGAATAGTGAGGTAGTATCATGATCTCTTTAGCTTTAAGTCTTGCTTTTTCTTTGTTCGCTGCTTGGTTTGTTCTTTCGCCATTATGCTCTTTAAAAGAGATTGATTCAAAAGGCACTGATTCTTCCTCAAATAAAGATAGTAATGAGTCTAGATAGTGCTCTAAGGGTTTTAAACCTTACTCACTATTATAAAAATAATGCAGTTATTAAAAACCTTTCTTTTGAGTTAGGTGAATCTGAAGTGCTTTTTTTAAGTGGTAAGAACGGCTCAGGTAAAAGTACTCTTTTAAGATTGCTATCTGGAGTAGAAATTCCTAATGAAGGGGAGATCCTTTTTTGTGGAGAATCTGTAGTAAGTGATTTTCAAAAAATTAAAGCTAAGATTGGATTAAATGAAATAGGAATTTATAGCCATTTAACTATAAAAGAGAATTTAGAATTATTTCTAAATTTAGGAGAGGGGCCAGTAAGCAGTCCAGTCGATTCTGATTATTTAAACAGCAAAGTTAAATTATTTAAATTAGAAAGTGAATTAAATAAGTTTCCAGCTAGTTGTTCAAGTGGTTATGTTAAAAGGATTAGTTTTTTAATTTCGATATTTAAGAAACCAAAATTATTATTACTAGATGAACCCCTAGTTTTCTTAGATACAGAAGTAAGAAAGCAAATTTTAAATGAAATTAGAGAACTTCTAAATAATAAATCATCTGTTGTTATTGCAACGCACTTAAGAGATGCATTAGAAGATGAAATAAAGGATTTTAAGTTTCAAGTTTTAGAACTAGAGCAGGGAGTAATAAGCTAGTGAAAGAACTTAGTAAGTTAATTTTTTTAATTAAAAAAGATTTTAATCTTTTTTTTAGAACTTCGCTGGCTAAAATAATTGGTTTTGCTTTCGTATTGGTCGTTCTTGCTACTTTTTGTTTTGGACAATTAATTTTAGTAGATATCGATAAGCAAATATTATCTATTAGTGCTATTTGGTTGTGTTTTATTTTTATTACTTTGCAAGTTCTAACTTCTTCGGTTCAACTTGAAAAAGGGGCTATTAGAACAATCTTATTATCTAATGTTAGTTTGTCTACTTACTTCTTCTCTAAGGTAATCTCTATTAGTTTTATTCTTTGTCTTTTATTTATATTCATTTCATTCTTTTTTGAGATATTTTTTAACTTTAATTTTTTAAGTAATATCATTTCTTATTTATTCATTGTTTTTTTTACCTCTTTAGGCCTTTGCGGGGTGGGGATTTTGTTCTCAATGTTAAGTTTAAAGATGCAAGATCTCGAAGTCTCATTGCCAGTGGTTTTATTCCCTCTTTATATTCCTATTACTATAATTGGAATTGAACTTTCTAGAAATGTAGTTTTAGGACAAAGTTTTGATTTTTTCTGGCTAGTGTCTATATTAACCGTAAATACAATTTGCCTTACTTTATCTTGGTGCTTGTTTGAAAAAGCGCTAAGATCTTAAGTTTGGGGGGTCTTAGTTTTGCTGAGAAGATTAATTAATGCATATAGATAAATTATATAAAATAACTAGCTCTAAGTTCTTAAATCAATACTTGTTACACTTTTGTTCTTTCTTGGTTTTTTTATCCTTATATTTTATTTTTATTCAAACTCCTGAAGAAAGAGTCATGGGAGCTGTGCAAAAAGTGTTTTATTATCACGTAGCATCGGCTTTAGTTTCTTATTTCTTAATTGGCATTGTTTTTCTAGGGAGTATTTTTCATTTACTCTCTAGGGCGAGGTCTTGGGACCTAGTTGCAAACTCAGCATCTTCTGTTGCATTATTGTTCAGCACTATAGTCTTAATAACAGGAATGATTTGGGGTCACTCTGCATGGAACACCTGGTGGAGATGGGAGCCTAGATTAGTTTCCTTTTTAATACTTTGGGTAATCTTATTCTCTCATAGGTATGTTGACTGGGTAGCTGCTAATACTACGTTTAGCTCTATTCTAGGAATCTTTGCTGCAATTAATATACCTGTAGTGATTTTTTCAGTAGAGTTCCTTTCTCAAGCTGAACAATTACACCCTCAGGTTATTGCTCAACAAGGGCTTAAGTCTGGTTGGTATATCTTTACTTTAATTTTTTCTTTTTTTACCTTATTATTGCTCTCTATTTGGCTAGTTAATTTTAAGCTTAATAATAAAATTTTATTAGAAAAAGTATCAAAAGTTTTGACTTAAGAAGTATAATTTAACAACGATAAATATAATGGCTATAACATACAAATCTCTTTTTATTGCTTACCTTGTTATTTGGGGACTTATTTATTTCTATTGTGTAATATTATCAAAAGAACAAAAAAAGATTAAAAACATATTAGATAGCAGCTTAGATACTAAGAATGACTGAATCAAATAGCAGAGTAATTAGTTCAGAGTTCTTATGTTCTGCAACTGATGTTGAGCATTACCCACAAGAGGTTCTGCCTGCTTTTGCATTTATCGGGCGCTCAAATGTTGGGAAATCCTCATTAATTAATTCTATAACCAACAGAAAATCTCTAGCTAAAACTAGTAAGCAACCTGGAAGAACTCAGCTGATTAATTTTTTTAAGCTTACCTTAAGAAATGATGAACATGGGGATAAGATTGCTCATTTAGTAGATCTACCAGGTTATGGCTACGCGGCAGTAGAGAGGAAAAAGCAAAAAGACTGGTCTAAGTTTATATTTCAGTATTTCTCTGAGCATAAATACCAAGCACTAAATTTTTTACTACATGATTCTAGAAGAAGCGTTACTGATAAGGAGCACTGGATAGTTGATAATCTAAGTAATTTAGTAGTTGTTTTAACTAAGACTGATAAGGTTAAAAGAAAGGATATCCAAGAAAGAAAAAAAGAATACAAGCAACAGTTAGGTCAGAAATTATACCAAACTAGTAGTTTGAAAAAAGAAGGAATGCAAAATATTATTGATTTGATATACAGTAAGATATGAAGTTACGTTGTATAAACATTAGACCATCGCATCAATCTACTTCTCTTAGTGCTTTGTTATCTGAGCACGGTTTTGATGTTTATGAGTTCCCTACACTTTATTTAAGTTCTACAGGTGTAGATGTAAGCCCAGGTGAAGGTTGGGTTGCAGCAACATCTGCAAATTCATTTAGATTCTTAGTTAATCCAGATGCTTTAAACATGTCAAAAGTAGCTGTAATTGGTGGCTACACTGGAATGTTTGCAAAAAGCTTAGGTTTAGACGTTGCATTTACAAGTGAGATTGCTGAATCTACAGCTTTTGGAAATTCTCTTGGTAGGTATTTAAATTCAATTGGTGTGAATGAAGTATCTTTCTTATTAGGTAGTAACGCAGGAGAAGATTTTCAAAGAGCAATCGAGAAATATAATGTTCTTTGCCATACTAAAGAAATATATAAAGTTGAAAAAATTCAAAAATCTGCAGATGAATTAATTGATTTTCATAAATTTATTTCAGAAGAAGCTCAATATGTAATTTTTGCAACTAGCTCAATGGCGTTGGTATCTTTTTGTGAAAGCTTAGTTCAAATCAGCGATGATTTATTAGCTACGGCTCAAAATGATTATAAGCTAGTAGTAATTGGTCCTAAAACTGCAAAAAAAGCGAAAAAACTAGGCTTTAAGCAAATACTCTTAAGTGAAGAAGTTTCTGTTACAGATATGGTTAATACTTTACTAGAGTCTCAAAAAAGAAGTTATAGTTAGAAAAACATTTACTCAGGTTGGTCAGCTAATTACTCGGTGAGAGTTAATTAGATGACCGACCTGAGGTTTAAAACCTAGGTCGGTATCAAGGAAAGAAGTCTTTTTATTTGATCTCTTACTACTGGGTTGCTTTTTTAAGCTGGATTTCTCAGTATATGTAGGTTCTTGTCATCGAAATCACATACAAGATCGTTGGCCGCGCTAAGGTTAAGAATTGCCAATGCTGAGTCAGCAAAGTCTGGCTTTTCAGTTTTACCTTCGAAGCGACCACTCTTAGCTCGATGAGGCTCTAGAGCCACTGAGAACTCGCAATTCTCATTCCCGACTCTTTCGCAACGTGCAGTGAAATTTGGGATAACAGTCTCGGCCATTATCCTGAACAGATATTCGAAAACTGGACCTTGGGGCCGAGTGAACTTCGTAAGCTGATCTTCGTGTGTTTGTTGACCTTGCTTAAGTGCAGGGTCTTTAGGGTCAAGACATTTTGCATGCACAGAAACCAGATAAGGCGCAACAACTTTAAGAGCTGTTAAGGCGTAATCGTAATCATCTCCGATAGCGATTTGGTTTGCCTCGTCAAAAATAGCCCCACAGTAGTCGCTTCCAACTTTTTCGCATACGTGTGCAACTGCTTCTGCCGTAGGGCAAGCTGTGAAGCCTTCGTTTTCTACGGCAGTGAAAACACCAACTTGAGAAAACACTTCGACAACTTGTGCAATTTGCTCGACGACTTGTTTTGAAACTTCAGAAAACTCAACGGTATCAGAGAGATTCCCTCCGAAGACTCGTGCGAAGCTGACGCCTAAAATTTCAGAAATTGGTGCGAAGCGCTTTGCCTTTTCTAGCACTACTGAGAAATTGACAGTTTCGAATATTCCGTCATCAATCGTGTTGTCTAGTTTGCCAATTGGCAATCCGGCAACATCTGCTACCAAGCCAGCGTCGTCAAGTTTCTTTCGAACTTCCCGTGCTTGGGCTTCGCTTAGATCGAAAACATTCATTTTCTTACTGTCTGAGCTTAGTTTGAAAAAGCGTAGACAGATAAACTTCATTCCCATTTGGTTAGCGAAATTGATTTGATCATCTAAGGTATCGAATACCTCATCAACAAAGCCCGAGAGGGCAAAGCTTAGTTTAGAGCTGGTCATTGGACCTTCCTTCTACTCGTACTAAAAAATTTAAAAACGAAATTAGCTTGTAGCTATTCGTACTCGTAAAGACTATTTTTTTTGATTAAAAATGTCAAAAATACTCAATACTAGTAGGATATTGCGAATGCTTTATTTAATTTTTTGATATTGAAGAATATGTATACATAAAGTATTAAAATTTCTTTATTTTGTTTAGTTTAGCTAGAGTTTATGTTTTATTTAGCTAATATATGTTGTTTGTAATGTTTTTTGATAAATATGCCGTCTAATTAAGTAATAATGAGTAATTTTAAGAGAATTAATAAGGATTTAGTCCTACTGAAGAGAATTGGCTCTGGGGGTATGGGTGAAGTCTTTTTAGGTAAGCGCATAGGTTACGGCGGGTTTGAAAAAGCAGTTGCTGTTAAATGTTATTACACAGAGAAAAGCACTGTTAAGAGTGCTAAAGATTTTTTCATTAGAGAAGCTACAATTGGTGCAAGACTTAAGCATCCAAACATAATTGAAATTTACGATTTTGGAGAGAGCCAAGACTCATTATATATGAGCATGGAATTTGTCGCTGGTAAGCAATGTAATGAGCTCTTACATATATTAAGTGCACAGGATTTGAATTTACCTATTTCTGTTGTCTTATACATAGTTGAATTAGTTGCCAATGGACTTGCTTATGCTCATACATTAAAAGATGAGCTTACTGATGAAAGTTTAAACCTGATTCACAGAGATATAAGTCCACAGAATATGATGGTTAGTTATGATGGTGGTGTGAAGTTATTAGATTTTGGAATAGCTAAAATAAAAACTTCAAGAGAGCTTACCCCACAAAATAGTGTACTTGGAAAACACGGTTATTTAGCTCCTGAGCAAGTTGAGAAAGGAATAAGTTCTCAAGCCTCTGATGTCTTTTCATTAGGTGTATGCATGTATGAATTAGTTACAGGCGAATATCTTTTTGATGGTGAGACAACTATGGAAATTTTAAGAAGTAATACAGCGTGTGAAATCCCAAAAGGTTGGAACGATGAGTTTCCTGAAGAAATTATTAAGATTTCAGACAGAATGTTAGAAAAAGATTTAGATGTTCGTTTTTCCTCAGCGGATCAGTTTTCAAAAGATTTAGCTAGGGTAAGAAAGCAGCATTATCCTGATGCTCAAGATCAGTTAGTAGAGATTATGAAGGATGCATTTGCTGAAGAAATTGCTTCGGAAGCAAAAGATCGAAAAGAGCTATGGACTCAAGAAGAGTCAAAACGTGGACAGACTGAGCAGTACGTTCCAAATATTCCAAAAAAACTAACTAATAAAAGTTTATCCGATAGTTCTAGGGCTCATCAAATAGTTAAACTTGATGTTAAGGAAGGTAGTGGGAAGAGTGGGATTGAGTTGTTAGGTAAGGTTGGTCCATTTAAGAAAAAATAACTAGCGATACAGCTTAAAAGATACTTACCTTCGCCATCTTTTCATTAGCCTTCTTTTTTTTCTTTCAATTCTTTTCTCACTTGAACTTAGTTTTTTCACAGGTACGTCTTCTCTACCTAACTGCCCATGAGCATATTTCTCTGCATAAGATATATAAGGTCTTTTAACTTCAGTAACAAAGGAACCAGTTCTTCTCTTAGCTCTTTGCATACTGTGATACATAGTGTCGTAATCTTTTTTCTTCATTGCGCCAAAGATCGCTGGTCCTAAAAACCAAAGAAACAAAACAAATCCACTTAATAAACCGACTATTATTTTCATATAATTACCTATCTTTTAAGTTATGATGTAAGTAGCTAAAATTGTAACAAAAAAAAACTCTATAATAACAAGAGCTTAAGTTCTTTGATGGGTTGACTCAACCTAGTCTTTTAATGTAATAACAGCCCAATAAAAACTAATTAGTAATATGAAAAAATACTCCTTTCCTAAAGAAAAAATTAAAATCTATCTATTTGAGAAGATTGACCCTGCAGCAAAGCAAACTTTTGAAGAGTCTGGCTATACAGTTGAATGTATTCCTGATTCAAGACAGGGCGCTGATTTAGATAAAATCTTAGAAGATGCACATATTATTGGAGTTCGCTCTAGGAGTAAGGTTACTGCAGAGAACTTAGCAAAAGCTAAAAGATTATTGGCTATTGGTTGTTATTCAGTAGGAACTGATATGGTTGACCTTGAGGCTGCAAGACAAAATGGGGTTGCAGTATTTAATGCCCCACATAGTAGCACTAGAAGTGTTGCTGAGTTAACAGTTGGAGCAGTAATTTCACTTGCTAGAAGATTAGCTCATAACAGTGCAAAAATGCATAATGGGGATTGGCAAAAAAGTGCTGCAGGAGCTTATGAAATAAGAGGAAAGAGTATTGGGATAATTGGCTACGGTCATATTGGACAACAAGCAGGTCTTTTAGCTGAAGCTTTGGGAATGAATGTAGTTTTTTACGATATCGTAAAAAAACTAATTCTAGGTAGAGCAAAAACTACTAATCCATTAGCTGACTTATTATCAAGTTGTGATTATGTAAGTATGCATGTTCCTTCAACCCCAGAAACTAAAGACATGATTGGTAAAGAGCAATTTGATTTAATGAAAAAGGGCTCTTACTTTATCAACTACAGTAGAGGTAACACTGTTGATATCGATGCTTTAGCTGAGAAGTTAAAATCAGGTCATATTGCAGGCGCAGCAGTAGATGTATTCCCAGTAGAGCCTAAATCTAATGAAGATAAATTTGTTAGCGCTCTTCAAGGCTTAGATAATGTTATTTTATCCCCACATATTGGTGGAAGCACTGTTGAAGCTCAGGAAAATATTGGTAAAGAAGTTGCGTATTCTTTAACTAAGTTTTTAGAAAATGGTAGCACTGAAGGAGCAGTGAAGTTCCCACAAGTAAACCTTCCTTCTATTCCTGGTTCTTACAGAATATTAAATATTCATCAAAATAAGCCTGGTGTTTTAAGTAATGTTAACAATATTATTTCTGAAATTGGTGCAAACATTAAAGGTCAATATTTAAGTACTTACGAAGATGTTGGGTATTTAATTATGGATTTAGATAAAGGGCTAGCTGAAGAAGTTCAGCAAAGAATTGCTGAGTTACCAGAAAGTATTAAGACTAGGATCTTATATTAAGATTTTATACTAAGAAGTTAGTTTTTAAGAAAATGTTTAATTCGATCTAAGGTAATTTTACTAACATGATGTTCTATTCCTTCAACATCTATATCTGCAACTTTTTTAGGTACACCTAATTTAACTAGAAATTCTAATAAAATTTCATGTTTTTCTTTTGAATAGAGAGCAAGTTTTTTTCCTTTTGTTGTGAGCTCAACAGGTTTTTGTCTAGCAGTTGTTACATAACCTTGTTCTTGTAATCTCTTTATTGTTCTAAGGGCGGTTACGTGAGAGATGCCAAGTTCCTTGGCTATTACTCCAGTTCTGGCTTCACCATTTTTTTCAATTAGTTCATGAATAAGCTCGGTATAGTCTTCAGCAGACTCTAAGCTGTGCTGTTTTCTTAAAGCTTTAAATTGTTTGGCCTTTGACATGTAGCCTATGCTACGATAAAATTAACTATGTAGCAAGGGCTACAAGTTTAAGAGCTTAGAGGAAAGAACTTAGAAAATGAAAAAAATTATTTTTATACTTATATTTATATCGACAGTAACTAGCATCTCAAATGCAGAATTTAGAGATGAAACTATAGTTACAGATAGACCAGATTTTACAGAAGCGAGTGAAACTATTGATGCAGGTCATTATCAAATAGAGGCAGGTTATACTTTTTTTAATAATGACGATGATGGACAAAGCTCTAGAGAGCATACCTTACCAGAAATACTAACTAGAATCGGTCTAGATGATAACACTGAGCTACGCTTATTATTTACCGGTTATGAAAGAAGTGATGCTGCAGGCCTTCGTTTTGAGGGGGTATCTGATTTTGGAATTGGTTTTAAGCATAGAGTTTCTGAGCAAGATGGTTATTTGCCAGATTTCTCTTTAATTGGAGAGCTTTTTATTCCTACATCTGAAGATAGCGATGAGCTTTCAACAGTTTTTAAGTTTATTTGGAGTTATGATTTAGATCGTTTTTACCTGGCAGGAAATATTAATCTTTCAGCTCTTGAAGGAGAGGAAGAAAGATTTTTAGAGTATGCAAATTCTGTAACCTTTGGGTTTGGTTTAAGTGATAGTGTTGGGACATATATTGAATATTTTGGCCTCTATCCAGTAGATGACGTAGTGGAGCCAAGCCAAAGCCTTGTTAACGGTGGTTTTACTTACTTAGTAAATAATGATCTGCAGCTAGATATTCGAGCAGGCTTTGGCTTAAACAGCGCTGCGGTTGATAGCTTTTATGGTCTTGGTTTTTCTTATAGAAGGTAGATAGCATGAGACAGAGTGTGAGTAGATTAAGATTTTTTGTATTAATAGTTTCTATATTTTTATGTGCCTGTAATTCTGTAGAAAAATCAGAAAATAAAAACTCAAGTAGCAATAGAATAATAAAGCAAACCAAAAGCTTAAAAATTGTTACAACAATAGGAATGATTAACGATTTGGTAAAACAAATTGTTAAAGATAAGATTCAAGTTAAAAACATAATTGGAGCAGGTGTTGACCCTCATTTATACAAGGCTACTAGATCTGATATTTCTACTTTATCTAATGCAGATATAGTTTTTTATAATGGTCTTTTGCTAGAGGGGAAGCTAACAGATGCTTTAATAAGAGTAGCTAGTTCAGGTAAAAAAGTAGTAGCAGTTACTGAATCGATAGATAAAAAATACCTTTTATCGCCACCAGAATTTAACGAGCATTATGATCCGCATGTATGGATGGATCCTAGTGCATGGCTTAAAACAGTAGATGTTATTACTAAGCAAGTAGTTGAGTTGGATCCTAAAAGTAAGTCTTTTTATGAAAACAATTCAAACGAATTACTTAATAAACTAAAAAATTTAGATAAATATAGCTTTGAGATTTTAAACTCAGTACCTAAAGAAGCAAGAGTGCTTGTTACTGCGCACGATGCTTTTAATTACTTTGGTAGAAAATATAATTATGAAGTTCTCGGAATACAGGGCATCTCTACTGAGTCTGAAGCAGGTGTTAAGGATATTCAAGATTTAGTTAAAACCTTAGTTGATAAAAAAATAAAAGCAGTTTTTGTTGAAAGCACAGTATCTGAAAGAAATATTAA
>CAYOZL010000040.1:0-22283 GCA_964408435.1 uncultured Bdellovibrionales bacterium
AAAATAATTAACTTCAAGTTAGATATACCTTGACGCTTGCTTAAAAGCGTATAGAATTCAAACAGTTCCCTCATCTTTTGAATTATTTATTAAATTATAGTATTATACAAGTAACTTAAAGTTATGGATTTAAATCAAGACATTAAAAAAAGCGTTAGTGAGGTAAAGTCTTTTGCTGGGGAAAAAGTAACTCCAATTGAAAGAGAATTTACGGCTAAAGAAGTTCAGGGAATTCTTAGACTGCTAACAGGTAGCAGGGAAAAAATTGGTCTGGCTCTTCTTAATTATTACGCTAGAACAGACCTAGTTAGTGCTTCTGGAAGAACAAAGCATAGAGGTAGAACTAAATACAGCTACGCTGATATTGTTCTATTAAGCTGGCTTTTTAGAATGAAAGAAGAAGGTCTTCCTGTAAACAGGTTTAGAAGAGGTATCGCTTACTTAAGAAAGCGTCTTCCGAAGTTGTATCAAAATCCTAAAAACATGATCCTACTTACTGATGGTAAGCAGTTGTTTCTAAAGCATAGAATTGAAGAGAAAGATTCTATTTCTGAGGTTCTAACTGGACAGCGTTCAGGTCAGTATGTTTGGGCATACTCTATTGGCTCTCTTATTGAGGAAGTTGATAAAGTTATTGAAAAACAAGCGCTTAAAGCAGCCTAGATAGCATATTAGAGTAAGGAGCTATAAAACTAGCTCCTTAATTCTAAACTCAAATCTATACAGTCTTTTATTCTATTAATAAGCCCCCGAACTCTTTTCTTGAGTAAATAATAGTGTTATATAAACACCATGTCAGAAAGCACTGCAAAAGTTAGAGTTAAATTAAAAAAAGACTGGAATGATTTCATCATTGGCTACTCTCAAAGCTCATCTAAAACTATTGAGAGTCTTAGCAAACAAGCAGATAATTTAGAAAGAATTGCACTAGATTTATCAAGCATAGTTAAAAATGGTGGTAGAATCTACTCCTGCGGAAATGGTGGCTCGGCATGTGACTCCATGCACTTAACTGAAGAACTTGTAGCTAGATATTTAAGAGAAAGACCAGGAATAGCAGCTCAACATTTACAAGACTCTGCAACAATAACTTGTTGGTCAAATGATTATGACTATTCAGAAGTTTTTAGCAGACAAGTTGAAACACTAGTTAAGAAAGAAGATGCTCTAATACTTTTTTCTACTAGTGGAAATTCAGAAAATATTGTTAAAGCAGCTAAAAAAGCTAAAGAAATCAAATGCCTTACTATTGCTTTTACTGGCAAAGATGGTGGTGAGTTAAAAGACAACTGCAAACACAATCTAATTGTAAAATCTGGAATTACTTCACATATTCAAGAAGCTCATATCGCAGCTGTTCATATGATTTGTGATATTTTAGAACAAGAGCTGTTCTTCTAAATTTCAGCTTTTTATAAGTACTATCTTATTATAAAATATGTTCATGTTAGCGAAGTTCTTTCAATTATCTCTATTTAGAGAAAAACCTGAATTAGACGTAAATATTTTAAAAAAAATTTGGTACGACTTAATAGATAGCTACTTTCCTGAAAGACAAGATTTAAAAAACTACCGCTTAGTCTGGTCTAGAAAAAAACAAACTAGAAGTTTAGCTTCTTGCTCAATTGAAAAAAGAACAATTAGAGTTGCAAAAGCAATGGCACTACCATCTAGTAGGCCATATCTTGAAGCCTTAGTTTATCACGAGCTATGTCATGCCGTGCTTGGACCACCGAAGATAGTTCGCGGAAGAAGAATTATGCACGGTAAAGAATTCAAAAATATTGAGAAGAACCATCCAAACATAAAATATCTTGATACTTGGATAAATTCTGGTGGTTGGGATAAGGCTGTAAGAATAGCCTCTTAAACTATTTAAACTAAATCTCTTTGTATAAAGCTTTTTCCATCACATCAATTGGAGCTTTCTTTTCAGTAAATAACTCAAATTGCTTTAGAGCTTGAAAAAGTAACATTCTTTTTCCTTCTATACTTTTTATCTGCTTACTCTTTGCAACTTTTATTAGCTCTGTTTCTTTTGTAATCATATCGAAAACTTCATTGCTTTGATTTAACAAATTATAATCGAAAAGAGATTCATTTGGAGTAGAGTTGATTATCAATTTAGACTCTAAATTGCTTTTAATTACACTTAAATCAATAACATCTACTTTAGACTTAGTAGAGCTAAACTCTTTTGCTAAATTCTCAGCTCTAGAAATAGTTCTATTGCAAATTACAATATCTTGAACGCCTAATTCTTGCAGTGCAAATAAAGCTGCTCTACTCGCCCCACCCGCTCCAATTAACAATGTACTTTTAGAATCATCAGACTTAGCTTCCCTTAGTGCCTCAATAATGCCGTAATAATCTGTATTAAAACCAAATAGCTTTTCTCCATCATTAATAACAGTATTTATAGAACCTATCTTTTTAGAAGCCTCGTCTATCTCAGTTACTACTTCTAAAGCTTTTTCTTTATGTGGGATTGTTAAGCTTAGCCCTCTAAAGCCAAGCTCCTTACAAGAGTTAAGAGCTTCTATAGTATTTACAGTCTTAATCGCAGTGTAGAAAAAATCTAATTCTAAATGCTTAAACCCTGCATTATGCATTGCTTGGCTAAGCTTACTAGGGTTACTAGCTAAAAGCCCGCAAACTCTGGGAAAAGATAAATTACTCCAATTTGTATTCATAGGCCTTAAGGTATTTAGATAAATATGCCGACTACTTATATGTATGTCAAAATCTAACTTAGAAAACTTTTTATCATATTTAGCATTTGAGGGCTTTGCTTTAAGAATTGGTCTTGAAATCAGCCTTACTGTAATTCTACACACTGTCTTGTTTCAAATTACAAAGCTTTTTATCTCGCCTGCACATGCTGCAATGATTTCTTGGTTTATAAGCTGTATTTCTATAATGCTTTTAGACAAAATATTTTTAGCAAAACCAGCTGAGACTTATAGAAAAGCTTATCTATGTTATCTTTCAGGAGGTTTTGAAAAAGCACTAGAACTTCTAAGTAGTATTGGGCCTGATAGTGATAAACTAGTTAAACTTTCTAATAATTCTTACTATCTAAAAAAAGCCGAGTTACTTACTCAATCAGGGGATTTTAAGGCTGCAAAAAAAGCTTTTAAGTCAGTAGAGACTTCTACTGAGGATAATGGCCTTAAAGACGAAGTAAATCTATCAATTCTAAAATACAGATTTTATTTAGAAAAAGGAGAAGAGGATAAAGCTGAGGATTATCTTAACTCTTGTATTAAAAAGCTTGGTAGCCTTTCGAGCTTAATGAATGAAAAAGGAAGAAAGCTATTAAAAGAGAAAAAATTCTGGGAAGCAAAAAAATGCTTTAAAAGCTCAGTAAAAAATTCCAAGAATGATATTAACAAAACTATAGCGATAGCCTATTTAGGATTATGTAATCTAAAAACTGGCCATGCAGAAAAAGGCTTAGAAATACTAGAGAGCATAATTCCTGAAATACAATCTGAAATGTCTTTTACTGATTCTATTAGACCAACTTTAGCTGAAATTCTCTGCTATAGAAGTCATTACTACGCGACTCACAGACTTCCGAATGAAGCGATGCTAGACCTTAAATATGCTAATTCAATCTGTAATTTTCCATATCTAGCTGAAATCACTAAAGAAATAAAAGAAGAACTAAATTTAAAACATAGAATAAGCCTCTAATTACAGTGTTTTATACATAACCTTGTCATGAGGTTATTTTCACCATTTTTTAAGCTTAGTGTTTTGATCTGCTTATTTGCAGTTAATTGCTATGCGCAAAATGAATTCTTTTCTAAAAGAGAAGACTTAATTAGCAAAAAACCAATAGTTGCATCAATCAGCACTAACGATCTATACAGCCAAGATCAAATCAATACGGCTCAAAATAATTCATATCAAAATAACTCTACAGAGCAAGATTCATTTAAATATGATAGCCAAAATCAAAATGTAAATATTCAAAATGAAAAAAGTATTATGGGAAACCCATTAGGTCTAGTCACAAAAAAGCCAGCTCCTATTCAAGAGGTTAAAAAAGAAGAAGTTATTGAAAATAGTGCCAAAAATGAAGTAGAAAAAAAGATAGATAAGCTTAGTAATTTGGACCAAGCAATTGAAACTGCTAAGGAATTGGGCGAAAACCTAGCTCAAGCATTACCATCAAGCACTGAAATAAAAAAAATTATTAGAAGCAAAGAGGCTACAAAACAAGAATATAATACTAAGGAATATAAGTTTTAATGAAATTCGACTTTAAATTAAGCACTGATGCACCAGGCCAACATATGGCAATACTTGGGGTTGCAGCAGTATTTATTATTCTTAGTCTTGTAGAGTCTTATAAGGGTAAAGGACCAGCTCTTGAGAATGTAAGGTCTACTTACAGCGAATCTGGTAGAACTTTATACCGAAATCCTCAAATGTCGTGGTTAGAAAGAACATTATGCAGAGGTTACCAACGCTCTGGTTTTTGTAGTTACAAAACCTTACATCCATTTAGAGATGTTTGGAGGCAACATGGAATTATTGTGCCTTCAAGAGCACCTGCAAGAAAAAGTCCTATTAGATATAGGGGGCCAGTAAATAATAGTACTTGGTCTATGGGTAAAGTGAAACTAGACGAAATGAGGGAATAGCTTAATAAGATATTTTTACTATTGAGTTAACATTTTATTGTAAATGTCTCATAACGTTTAGGAGTTCAATTTTTTAGAGAGGTTAATATGAAGGTAATTGAAAAATACAATCAAATCTGCACTGTAGCTACAGTTAAATCAGCTAGTTACATGCAAAAACACGCAAATTTAGTTTTATTCACATTTGGTATTGTTCTTATATACGGAGCAGGTGCGGACATTGCACACGCTGGTAGAGGAACATATGCAGATGCATGTAATGGTTTACTAAGCTTAGTAGAAGGAACATTCGGTGCGATGTTAACAGCAGCAGCGGGAGTTGCAGCAATTATAGCAGCAGCAGTTGGTGGATTTAAGTTCGCTTGGTCATTACTAGTTGTAGCAGTTGGTTCATTTATTCTTAGATCATTCATTACACTATTTAATGGTGATTGTGGAACGGTAGCAACATAATAAAGCCTAGTAATAGAGCTTTTAACAACTGGCAAACAAAATGAAGAAGTGTCTAAATAACCTCTCAATAAGTACATACGTTCGCGGATTAAATTTCCTGGAATGTAACCAGACACTTCTTTTGTTTATATTCGGAACAGCCCTAATCTTTCAAAGCACTCAAGAAACTTCTTTAGCTCAACTTGCTGGAGCAGCGGGTGGAGGTAATGGCGGAGCTGGTGGAGCTGGCGGAGGGATCACTTCTGGATATAGAGGAATTAAATACGGAGAGGTTTGTAAGAGAATACTTGATATTCACGCAGATGGTGGATACGGATCTTTACTTACAGCAATGGCAGGAGTTGGTGCTATTTTTGCATCTGCAATGGGTGGCTTTAAAGCAGCTTGGTCCTTAGTTGTAGTAGCTATTGGCTCATTTATTCTAGATGCATACAGAACTCTATTCTTTGGCGACTCTTGTGGAGGCCCATTCTAAAATGTTAAATTTCATAAATATTTATTTCGGTAAAAAATTAACTGTACGAAATATACTAATAATAGCTTTCTTAATTTTATTTTTCACTCAACCAGCACTTGCGCAACTTGCAGGAGCGGGAGGTGGAGGAGCAGGAGGTGGAGGAGCAGGCCCTGGACCAGCAGGACAGCAAATATTTGCTCAAGCTGCTTGTGGAATACTTTTTCAAGTTTTAGCAGAGGACTTTGGTGGGATGTTAACCGTTATTGCAGGCTCACTTGCAATACTAGCTTCTGTAACTGGTTCATTTAAAGGAGCATGGGCTCTAGTCTTTGTATCGGTAGGCTCTTTTGTTTACCCACATACTGTAAGCGTTTTATTTCCTGGTATGTGTTAATAAGGTTAAAAAATGAGAACAATATTTTTTACAGCTGGAAAATTCTCAATAGCAAGTTTAATGTTGATTTTACTTTTTGCATCAAATGCATTTGCTTTTGAAAGCGTTGAATTTGCAATAGAAGAAATTTGTGGCCATATGCAAGGAAACCTTGGTGGTCTACTTATGACTACAGCTGGCATTGGTGGAATCGTCGCTGCTGCTTTTGGTAATCTAAGAGCAAGCCATAGTTTAATTGTTGTTGGAGTTGGTGCTGCTGCACTATCTGGCATTTTAAGTTTATACTTCCCTGTAGCTGCAGAATTTTGTCATGATGCAGGGCAATTACAAGCTGAAGGTGGTGGTAATAATGGTGAAGTTGCAAATGGCTTTAATAACAACTTGGATGTAAACCCAGCAGATGCTGCAGGACGAGCAAGAATAAATAATTTCAATGCTGCAATTGATGTTGCGGCTGGAAGACAAGCTGACTTTGGCAATACTTTTACTATTCAAACAGATGAACCCATAAATAACTTAGGCTTCTAATGCTTAAGAAAATTTTATTTTCATTCATTCTAGTACTTTCCACGCAAAGCTTTGCTTTTGCACAAAACGGTGGTTGGTGGCAAGGAGTAGACACAGAACCATTCGCAAATGGAGAACTAAGAGATGCATACTGTGACATAATAGATCTGATGGAAGGCAACTTTGGTGGAATGCTAATGACAGTTGCTGGAATCCTTGCATTTGCTACAGCTGCTTTTGGTAATTTTAAACATGGAATTACAGCACTGGTTGTTGGTATTTCTTCTTTTGCAATAGCTGCAATGACAAGTCTTTACTTTGGACAATTATGTGGAGGAGATGGACAAACAAATAGAGTTATTAACAATCTAAATATAAATCCAAATGCTACTGCCACTACTGTTAGAACTGGATTTATTCCTACAGATGCTGATAGTGAACAAAGCAATAACTTAGATCCTTTTGGTTTTTAATAATACTACAATACTTTGAGCTAATATTATTAAAACTGGTATATACTTAAAACTAAAAATCTCACCTACTATTAAAACTAATAAACCTATATACAAGCCCAATTCAACTACAAAAGCTTTTACATCTTGAGACTTAAGAACATAGACAAGAGGCACAAATAAAGTAAGAGCAATTGCAATTCCTTTTGAAGCAAGAGGAATTAAAAGTGCATTTGATGCAGGAAATATCGCGAGCAAACCTAGAAATACGATTAAAGCTAAAGCAATAAATCTAGACAAGGTCGTATTATCCTCTTTCTTACTCAAACCAAGAGGCCTTAATAAATCAATTAAAATAATAGAGGTCGCACTTAGCACTTGTGAGTCAATTGTAGACATACCAGCTGCAAAAGTAGCTAAGATTAAAATAAAGCTAGCACTAGGAAGATAAGTTGAGATTAAAAGTGGAACTAACTTATCACTATCTGAAATATCAGAGAAGATAGTTATCGAGGTCAAGCCAATTACAGCCATCATTGTAAGCATAACTAATGACATCGTAGAAAATAGAACAATACTCTTAGCTAAATTATCTGAAGATTTAGCCATAAAATGTCTTTGCATAATGTGAGGTAAAACAATATATCCACAACTCCACATCAGCATTAGTGAAAAAGAATCACTCAACTTAATAACATCCATTTCAAAAAGTTCAGGTTTACTACTAACAATCTCAGTTAAGCCACGGCAGTAGTAAATACCTATGATTGAAGCGAGCATCATTACAGAAAGAAATAAAAATCCTTGAACAATATCTGTAAAGACAATTGCTTTAATCCCACCCCAAAAAACATATATCGAAGTAGCAAACATTGCTAAAACAACTGCTAACTCGTAGCTAATAAAATTATTCGTCGTAGAAGCTAAGACTTTCCCAATACCAATAAATTGGACTAAAGCATAAGGTATTAAAGCTAAAATACAGATTACAGCAACTAGTAATCTTATTCTTTTTGAACCTAAGCAAAGTAAGTCTGCAGGAGTTACGTAATTATATTTTTTCCCTAGTCCCCAAATATGTCTGCCTAAAAACCAACTTAAAAAAGGAACTATCATTATAAATAGCCCTATTACATAAAACCAAGTCATTCCTTTTTTATAGAAAAAACCAGGTGAGCCTAAAAAACCAAAAGTGCTAAACCAAGAAGCAAAAATAGTAAGCCCTAAATGAAAATAACCAAGTTTTCTATCAGCTATAAAATACCCAACTATAGATTTAGAGCCTCTAGTTTTAATTCCAGCAAAAACTGCAAAAGTTAAATAAAAGAATAAACTTATTAATATTAATGAGAGCATTATTCACTCTCCTCTAAATTATTAGCTTCAGACCAAGGAAGAAAAATTTTGTAATAAGCTAGCCAAGTGAGCACACATAGAAAAATACAAGCAACGCACAATAATATTAATAAAGCTTTAGACTTTAAAAACAAACATAAAATTGAAACAAACACAGGAACTAAAATGACAATGAGTAATAATATTTTATTGTATGCTTCAATACTATCGTACTTATGCAAATTTTTATTTTCAGTCATAAAAAAGCCTCATATCTCTTTAAAGTCAATATTATAGGCTTATAGTTTACATGTAAACTAAAGTGAGCTATATTGTGCTGAAAAAAATTAACAGCATGATTAGTGAATTAAAATCAATTGGATTAAGCGAAAAGGAATCTAAAGCTTATCTAGCCTTAGTTAAAAATGGAACTAGCCAAATCTCTTTAGTTGCTAAAAAATCAGACCTCAATAGAGGAACAACTTACGTTATTCTACATCAGTTACTTTCTAAAGGACTAGTAACTAAAAGTATTAAAAATAATATTCAGTTTTTCTCTGCTCTTGAGCCAAAAAACCTTCGTTCTTTTTTAGAAAAACAAAAAAATGAAATTAATAATCAAATCTCTAGTGTAGAAAGTATTATTAATTCGCTAAACTCACTTTCAAGTTCAATTGGTAAAATTCCAAAAGTAAGATTCTTTGAAGGAATTCAAGGTTGTCAGATTGCTATGGAAGAGACTTTAAAATCCGATCAGAAAAAACTATATTCCTTCTTATCAATTGATGAAGTAGCAAACTTTGTAGGCAAAGAATTTTTTGAAGAATACACGAACAAAAGAATAAAAAACAAAGTCAGTCTAAAAGCAATTAGGAATAAGCTAAGCGATGAAATAGCTTTTAAAAACAACCCTTATGCTAAAAAGTATATAACAAATAAAAAACACAATAGAGAGGTAAGATACGTTAAAAATGACGTAGTATTTCCTATGTCTATTTATCTATACGACAATAATGTTTTAGGACTTTCTTCCAAACAAGAAGGCTACGCCGTTATTATTGAAAGTAAAGACTTCTCCTCTATATTAAAAACTATCTTCCTTAATCTATGGGAAAGTTTGTAGGTAATTGCATTAAATACTTCTTAAAAGAGCTGTAAAGCTTCTAAGTAAAATCTTTTATATTTACTTTCATATATCCTATTATACTCGACACAACACACTCGTTTCGTCGCTTATTCTTAATAGGCTGGCTTAGCGCCAACTTTCAAGGAGGCCTGATTACAGATCTACGTTTACGCTACAAAACTCTAGAATTTGGAAAAGTAGACATTCACGTCTGCATGTTAAGAGATAAGCAAGAATTTCATGACCCTGAGCAAGTAGCAGAGGAACTTGGAATATCATCTGCAAATTGGCCACACTTTGGAGTAATTTGGCCATCGAGTTTAGTTCTTGCTCACTTTATATCCGAATACGACACAGTTAATAAAAGAATATTAGAAATAGGATGTGGCTTAGCAATTAGTAGCTTACTGCTTAATAAAAAATCAGCAGATATAACAGCAACGGACAGACATCCGGAAGTAGAGAATTTTTTAAATAGAAATACCTTACTTAATAAAGATAAAAATATTAACTTTGAAAGAGTAGATTGGGTAGATGAGAGCAACAATCTTGGGCTTTTTGATTTAATAATTGGAAGCGACCTTTTATACGAAGATCATCATATAAAATTATTATCAAATTTTATTAACAAACATTCAAAACCAAACTGCGAAGTTTTTCTTGTTGACCCCGGCCGTGGAAGAAAGAATAAAGTTAGTAAGGAAATGACAAACTTTGGCTTTACTTCCTCACATATTAAGCCAGAGAGTACCGATTATTTAGAAAAAGAATTTAAAGGGCACATATTAACATTTAAACGAAGTACTTAATGTATTAATACTTGCTCGAATTGTGCTCTAAAATTATAGTTTCTAAAAACAATTGGAGATTAAATGTCAGAAGAATTAGAACTAGAAAAATCATACTCAGCAAAACAATCAGCTGCAAAGCTTAGAAGACTCGCAGATTCATTAGAGTCAGGTGAATCTTTCCATATTCAAGTTGATGGTAAAAAAATTACTGTTCCTGCCAGCGCCACTGTTTCAATTGAATATGAAGCAGGAGATGGTGAAGAAGAGTTAGAATTTGAAATTAAGTGGAAGTCTTAAATAACATTTTAAATTATAATATATATGGGTAATGAAAAAATATCTTGCCCATATTGTTTTGACACTGGCTACATCAGTAAAGCTAAAGGATTTGGTTTTTTTTCATACATTAAAAACTCTATTCTTTTCTCGATTATATTTTGCATAATTGGCATTTTAGCAATTTATATAACAGTAGGAATGGCTTTTTTTCTAATCACCTTGTTCATAGCCACACTAATGTTTCTAGTAGACAAATTAGGCTTTATCGACCTTTTTGCCCTATTGCCTAACTCTAAACTTAAAAAGATTTCATGCACCTACTGCAACAAGTTAAACTAAAAATTCTAAATATTCTTTTTCAGAATATATTTTTTCTTTCCTATCTAAATTATAACTAGTAACAACTTCGTTTCCACTTGCTTGGCACTTACTTTTATAAAGTTTTCTAGGTGGCTTTAAATTCATGCGATTAATATGCCTCTTATCAGGACACTGATCAGGCAGTGGCAAATCTAATTTTTTATAAAATTTAATTTCCTGCTCTGTAAATTTAAATGCCTTTTTAGTTTTTGAACAATTATAAACATCACTCTTAAAGCCTATATCAATAGTATCTGGTGGCAGTGTATCTGAGGAACTACTATTCTTATTTATGTGAATCTCTACAAAATTAAACCCTGCACTATTAGCTTGTTCTTTATTTAAGGGATAATGCTCATGTGCAACAGTTTGATTATACCCCCAAGGGCTATACTTTGCTGGAAAGAAATTTCCCCACTCCCCAGTATCTTGCATATGTTTAATTACTTTTGGTAGTAAATCTTCATACTCTTGTTTTGTATATTGCTTATTTAAAATGCAGTACTGAGCTTTTTTTAAACCAATACATCCAAAAATATTATTACTATTTTCACATTGCTCAGAGTAATAAGCATTATTACAGTAATGACTTGCCATACAAAAAGCACTGTATTTCATACTAAGTGTACTAATTAATTCATAACTAGCTTCAGGATTATAAAGTGAGTAATTTAAATCCTGGCAATCTTTTGCATCTAGAACATCGTATAAATATCTACAATCTTCACAATTAGAAATATTAAAACTGTATTTACAATTCTTAGAGTTATGCACATCATTTCCAGTGCTAGCTTCAGAGTTTATATTCCACATATCTCTATGTGCAGCATTCTGAATAACAAACTTCCACTGCTCTCTAGCCTTTTTAAATGACTCCCTGCTAGATAAATTTAAATTTGTTAAGATCCTTTCGTATTCTTCCTTACTTACTTTTTCATTATGAACGTAATATTTTTTATGTCTTAAATTGCTTGAAAATAAACAATGAGAACATCCTTTTAAATCAAAGCAAAAATTACATTCATTACAATTCTCTAAATAATAACCACAAACAACACTATGACACTGATAGCAATTAATAGACTCATAAACTAACTCTGAGTCGTAAACAAAAGTACAGTCTGCGCAGTCTTTAGAGAATTTTGTAAATAAATTATAATAGCAATCTTCATTGCCTTCACCTGCGATATCTAAGTAACAATTTTTCTCATCACCACAGTAATTACAATAATAACAATTTTCACAGTTTACTAAGTCTATACTTTTTTTAGGCACTTGATTAAAAAGCTCAAACCATTGTTCAAAAAATGGCGTATCAAAATCAAAGTCTCTAGCATAATCTTTTGCATCCCATTTATCACTCCACCAAATATCTGGGTGATAAACTGGATACTTTGAATCTGCAGGATGAATAGAAATTAAATCTTTTCTAGAACTGGAACATTTGCGCTTAAAAAAAGTTCTGTCATTTCTCCACGCCATTCTTATCATTGCTCTAGCTTGAGCAGAGAAATTTGGTCTAAAACCTTTTACGGGAAGATTTCTATCAAAGAACTCTTGTTCTTCTTTGCTTATTTTAAATTCTCTATTAAGTATTTTACAGCTCTTAATCATTTGTCTTCCCTTCAATGTTTTAAATATATCTTAATTATTACTGATACTTAGTGAGTGGAGAAGATCACCTTATGGTGGCTAGGGTCACCATTATGTTAAAATACTGTATGATTATAGATACTTTTCAAGCTCTAGGCTTATCAAAAAATGAAGCGCAAATTTACAGAACCTTACTTAAGCAAGGTGAATTAACTATAAGTAAACTTGCTACTAAATCAAAAGTTAATAGAAGAAATGTGTACGACACTATTCAAAGGCTACTAGAGAAAGGATTAGTTTTTGAAGTACTCTCAACTCGAGAGAGAAAAGTAAGAGCAGTAGAGCCAGCAAAACTAAATGAACTAGTAGATGAAAAAAGAAGATTACTAGATAAAGCAATGCCACAACTAGAGCATTTATATGCAAATACTTTTTCTGATGAAGAAGTTTTTATTTATAAAGGTATTGAAGGCTGGAAAAATTACATGCGAGATATAATTAGACTAAAGCAAGATTTTTATTGTATCGGAGGTAAAGGGGCTTGGATGGATGAAAGAGTAAATAACTTTTTCCCACAATTTATTAAAGACGCAAAAAGAGCAAAGATTGAATACTTTCATCTCTTTGATTACGAAGTTAAACAAAAAAAGCACGAGATAATAAAATATGTAGGAAAAGAGTTTAAGTTTTTACCAAAAGGATATTCAGCACCAGCTTCAATCGATTTTTTTGGTGATAGAGTTTACATCTGCTCAAATCTTGAGCTAGGTGCAATTGATGAAGACTCTACTTTTACAGTTTTAGTAAATAAGCAGGTTGCTACTGCATTTAAAATTTGGTTTCAATTTATGTGGGACTTTTGCCCAAAAGATAGCTAGAACCGTCCCCAAATAGGTGTTTTGGGGACGGTTCTAGAAAGTCTTAAGCCTGTTGCGCAGGAATTCTAATTTGTTGTCCTGGATAAATCTTATCCGGGTCTAGAATAACTTCCTTATTCGCTGCAAATATTTCAGTGTACTTACTAGCATCACCGTAATATTTCTTAGCAATTTTAGATAAACTATCTCCTGATTGAATTTCGTAAAATTCAGAACTCGCTTGTTGCTTACTAGCTTCTACTGCAGGTGCTTCTATCTGAGACTCAACAGCTTCTACTCCTTGAACATTCCCAGCTATTAATACAGCCTTCTCTGCACTTTCTGCATCTTTTGCTTTTCCTGAAATAATAGCTTTTCCATTTTCCACCTTAACTTGAACATCTTCAAGTCCAGGATTATTCTTAGCTATTCTTTCTTGAATTTTAGCTGGTGCTTCTTCTTCGTTTCCAAATAGTTTTTCACCAAATTGTTTTGCAAAATTAAATAATGACATTATCTTTTTTCCTTATCTTATACGTAAATTAACCAATTGCTTTGTATTTTGTAACGGCGTCTCGATATCTCTTTTTACCGTCTTCAACAATAACTTCAATTTCTTTAGCACTCTTTTCACTTTCATCTCTTAGCTGTTCAATCATTTGTCTTGATTCAGTTTGGTAATTCACAATTGCATCAACTAATTTTTGAACTGACTGAGGATTAACCGTTGAGCCATAACCAGCTTTTAAAGCTGCTTTTTCTAGCTCTCTTCCAAGAACTGCAACATCTTCTAAGCCTTTATTCACTCCGTCTTTTAAAGCCTCAGTAGTTTGTGTTGCTTCATGTAAACCATGTTGCGAAGTATAAACAGTATCTAGGATAGTAAAGACATGTTCATTAGTAGTAAAAAAGCTTACTGCTCTTCTATAAACTCTGTCTTTAACATCATGAGTTTGTTTTAATTTTGTAATTAAAGTCTCCCCTACGTTATAAGCAACTTTTAAATCCTCAGCTACGTCTTTAATTAGCTGATAAGACCTATCTTCTTTATTAAAAGACTCCATTGCTTCATCTCTTTTAAGTTGTAGTTTTGATTTCTCTGCTCCTTCAGCCTTACTACTCTCTGTTGCTTTTCCAGCTTCTTCAAAACTAGCTTTTTTAGCCCCGACTGTTTCTTTTTGAATTTCTAATAATTTCTGAGCAAGTACTTCTGCTTCTTTTATCGCAAAACGAAAATCAATGTATGCATCCATTACATCATTTTCAATGTCTAATTGCTCTCTAGTATCTTTACAAACATCTTTATAAGTATCTGCTATTTTTTCAAATCTATCATGAGGAGTTCCTCTAGATAATTTCATCCATAAATTAGAAAACTTTTCACCAAGACTAATTTTACCATCCTGAAGTTGGTCGACCATATTCTTAGAGTCTTCTCTAATTGTGTTAAAAAGCTCGGCGATTTCAGCGTAACGATGCCCTACTTTTATATCTTCAATTTTTGTTCTTACTAATTCATTAAATGCACTTACATGCTTAAGTGTTTTTGCAATTGCTAAAACTTTTGGTTCATCTACGTATGCCACTTCTTGTAAAATTTCTGTTAGCTCAGAAGCTGAGTCAGTTTTAACATTAAACTTTTCTAAAACTGCTAATGCTTTATCTAGGTACTGTTGCATATTCGCCCTTTATAATAATAATGATTTCTAAATCATTGTTATTATATTGCCGAACGCAGTGAAAAACAACACCGCAGTTTTCCCAACTAAATTTTTAGTAAAATTGAGCGAAGCAAAATACTAATAATTTAGTTGGGAAAACTACGTTTGGTTAAAAATTTGCTATTTTATAATCTAATAGCATAATATTTATTAATCAAACCTATGGCAAATAACACAGTAAATACAGGGCAAATTAACACTGCGCAAATAGAAAAAACTAAGCAAAGCGACTTAAAATCAATTCTTAGAATTATGGATGTTGCCTCAGAACTTCGCAGGCAAAGAGAGCTAGCAGAAGGTGAGCTAAATCTTGAAACTGAAAAAGGAAAAATTCGAGAAAAAATTCGACAAACTGCAGAACTTACTGGAGAGGACTTAACTGAAGAAGAAATTAATGTTGCAATCAAAAACTTTTATGATGGGCTCTACAGGTATAAAGAACCAAATAAAGGCATTAGTTACTACTTAGCAAAGCTTTATATTTCTAGAGGTAAAATATTTAAATTTCTACTTCTTCCTATTATGCTTTTATCTGCTGTTTTTTTCGGTGGCGATAAATTTAAAGAATTTCAAAATACCAGAAAACAAACTTATCTCTCAGAGCAAATTCAAACACTACCTACTGAAGCAGAAAAAGTTTCTAATGCAATTAAGAGCGTGACATCTGATTCTATCAGCATTGAAGAAACAAATAGAGAACTTAATAAAATTAAAACGGCTAAATTACTTCCTTCTAAAATCAAAGCTGTAAATGAGATTGAAGCATCAATTCAAAATTTAAAACAAATACTAGCTAATCTTCAAGTTGAATACGACGTATTAATCTCAACTAAGAAAACAGGAGTTGATAGATACTACTCTGATGAGCAAGGAAGAAGAGTTTCAGGATATTATATTGTAGTTAACGCAAAAGATAAATCTGGAAATCCAATAGCTATAAATATTTTAAATAAAGAAACAGATAAACAAAGGAGAGTTAACACCTGGGCAGAAAGAGTCTCTAAAGATATTTACGATAAAGTTAGAAGAGATAAAATTGATAATGGAATTATCGATGAAAGACTTTTTGCAAAAAAAGAAAGAGGCAAAAGAGACTTAACAATTTTATATAAAAACTCTTACGGAGAGCAGATAACTAGAGAAGCACAGATTACGAACTGGTAAGACACTAAAAATGATTAAAGGCGCAGAAATTCTAAATTCAATTCAAAGCACTATTGGCTCAAAAGAAGCCTTACATAGAAAGTCTTTAGACTTTATTAACAATTTAGAAGTATCCTTAAATTCTCTTTTTGAGCTAAGAGAAGACTTACTAAAAGACCTAGCAATAGAATTTCTACCTGAGCTTGAGGCGAATAGCTTACACAGCAGCTTAAAAGATTTAAAAGAAAAAGTTTCATATCTTTTCAATCAACAAGAAATGCAATCCAATAAAATTGATGCAGAACTAAAAAACTTAGAGAAAGATAGAAATGAATTAGAAAAACAAATTCTTGATAGTGGAAAAGAATTAGACCAACTCTCTAGTAAAAGAGACGAGCTTGAAGAACTCGCGCATCAGGAACTTGAAAAAATTGAGGAATACCCAGATTTAAGAACAAAGATAGACCAGGTCACTGCCCAAATAGTTCAAAATCAGCAAAGAGTAACAGCTCTAAATCAAGAACAAAAAGAAAAGCTTCCTGCTTATAAAGCATGTCCGCTATTTAGCTACTTAGTTAGCAGTGGATTTAAAACTAATAAATACAATAAAAAAGGCCTAACTAGAGTAATGGATAGATGGGTAGCAAGAATTGTTGATTTTAATAAAAATAAAAAACTTTACGATTTTTTAAGCGAAGTTCCTGAGATGGTAACTTTAGAGGTTCAAAGAAGAAAAGAAGAACTTGAATCTTTATTAAAAGAAGTTCAAAAGCATGAAGAAAAAGTTTTTAAAAAAGTTGGCTTAACAGAAGTAATAGAAAAAGGAATTCAGTTAGGAGAAAGTAGAGAAGATTTATTTGAAGAACTTGAAGAACTAGAGTCTAAGATGGATTCATCTGAAAAGAGCTTAGAAATTCTAGAGTCTGGAAAAGGATCTCAATACGATAAAGCATTGGAGTTAATTTCAGAATTTTTTAAAATAAAATCACTCTTTGACCTAAAAGACTTAGCTAGAAAAAAAGCAGGCAGTACAGATGATAGAATAGTAGCTGAAATAGAAAAAATTGAACATCAACTAGAGAACAAACAAAGCGAGCTTAAACAAGTATCTAGAGAATACAAAGGCACTAATCAAAACTTAGAGAAATTAAGGCGTTTAAAAAGTTGGTTTGTAAGAAATAATTTTGATTCTGATAGATCTTTTTTTACAAACTCTCCTAGTCAGATTTTAAGTGCAACAGATTTCAATCTATCTCAAGCAAAACAACATCTAGGTGCAATGCAGTCTTTTAAAAGACCAATGCGAGTTCCTATGAGTGGTTCTCGATATGATTCCGGTATGAGTGAAGAATTAACAAGAGCAATCTTACAAGGCATTGGAAACGTTGCTGGAGGAATGGCAAGAAGAAGATCTCGTAACCGTGGATCTATTTTTGGAGGAGGCCCTGTATTTAGAGGTATGGGTGGAAAAAAAGGAACCATCTTTGGCAGCGGTCATGGAGGAGGAGGGTTCTCTAGTGGCGAAGGATTCTAGAAAGAAAATACCTAAAAATATACCCAAAGAGATACTAGATAGAAAAGGAGCAGCAAGAGTCAACGAAGTTCCTAAAAATGTTCTTAAGCTTTTAAATCAAGGTAAAATAGAAACTAAAAATCTCTGTGAAACACTCGCAGTGAATCAAGTACTTTTATACAAAAACACTTTAAAAGAACTTAAAATTGATAAAAAAGAATATAGAGATTTATTTAAAAAATCAGATGCAAAGATAATGACTTTGTTAAGACAAGGTGCGCTTGCTTTTTTTCAGATAGAAAAAAAAGAAGCTACTAATAAAAATAGGGGCATTTTGTTAAAAGCTTCTAAACATCAATCAGATATAATTAGAAGTTACGCAGCTTTTGCCACTGTCCACTTTCCAGCTAATTCTTTTACTAAAAGGGCAAAACTTGTTGAGCCCTTCGCTGCAGACTTACATGTAAGTGTAAAAGAATGTGCATGGATGTCTCTTAGACCTTTTATTGTTAAAGACTTTAAAAAAGCCTTACCGACACTTAAAAAATGGGCAATGCATAAAGATGCAAACATAAGAAGATGTGCGATTGAAGCAACAAGACCACGAGGGGTTTGGTGTGAGCATTTTGAACTTTTAAAACAAAAACCTGAGCTTGCTGAGAGTTTAATTCAGATAGTTCATAACGATGAATCGAGATATGTACAAAACTCTGTTGCAAATTGGTTAAATGACTCAAGTAAGCATAAACCTAAATTTGTTAAAAAAATTGTTAAAAAATGGGGTAAATTAGGTAACTCAAAACAAACTGCTTATATTATTAAGCGCGCCTCTAGAAGCATGAGCAATTAATTTAAGACTAAGTTGAAGGCTAAAAATGCAAAAAACTAAATAATAACAGACGCTTATACCCCCTTTTATTGCTTCTAAGGCAATAAAGTTAAAAAAAATCACTTTAAGCGATAAAAAATGTAGCAAAAATTAGTAAATTGTCATTATTATATAGTAGTATTGTTTACACGTTACGTGTTAACAAATCGTTTTAACTCGTTATAACGATTTTGTATTAATTTAATTGAGGATAAAGCCTTGAAAAAGTCTATTTTAATTACTTCACTATTATTCGTTGGTTCTGCGCTAGTTGCAGTTCCTAGTGCTTTCGCAGGTGGTTGTGCCCCTGGTCAGCCTTGTTATGAACAGTATCAAACTAAAAAGCGCATGAAAGATAAAGCGGCTATGGTTGAGAAGACCATGGAAAAGCATGCTATGAAAAAAGAAAAGGCTGCTATGATGGATAAAGACAGTGATTACAGTCTAAATCTATCTACAGGTGTTAATGTTCTTTATTTTGATTGCCAAGATGCAACAGTTGCTGGTGGTGTTTATGCTGATGTTAGAAAAGCAGATTTACCTATTAACTTTAGAGTTGGTGTTGAAGTTAGTCATTTAAATGCTACTGAACATGCTTTCACTCCTTCATCTAGCTTTGCTGGAGAAGAGCCAGATTTTACGTTCGTACGTATACCATTTGCAGTTGAGTATGTTGCTCCAGTTGCAGAAGACACTGAGCTTTTCTTAGGCGGTGGACCTGACATCATTCATGTTTCTGGTAATGGCGCTGATGGAAGCGTTGGTGGACACCTTGAAGCAAGAATCGTTAAAGAAATAGGTGAGAATCTAAATGCTTCATTTAGTACTGGTTACTTGTGGTCAAGTGCTGATGTAGGAACAGAGAGACTAGGGCTTAACAGTGCTTACACTGGTGCAGCAATAGGATATAGATTCTAGTTTAGGATTTATATAACTCTAAAAGCCAGCCTTTTTATAGGCTGGCTTTTTTTATGCCTCTAGCTTTTCTATTCCTCTAATTTATATATAGTATCCATGCAAAACTTAGTTTTGCTAAAAATTCACATAGAAAATGCATAGAGGAATTAAATGATCAAAAGAAATATAAATTTCCCCAAATTACAAGCTGGCTACTTATTTCCAGAAATTAATAGAAGAAAACAAGCTCTACTAGAAGAAGTACCTGATGCAAAAATTATTAGTTTAGGTATTGGAAACACCACTGAGCCTTTAACTCCTCATATTAGAAAAGGTTTAACTGAGTCAATTAAAGCCATGGGCACAAAAGAAGGATACTCTGGGTATGGTAATGAATGTGGTCAAACAAAACTAAGGGAAAGGATTTCTGAAGTTTTTTACCAAAATAAAATCAAAAGTGAAGAAATTTTTATTTCTGATGGTTCAAAATGTGACATTGGAAGACTTCAATTACTTTTCGGGGCAAATAGAAAAATTGCAGTTCAAGATCCCTCTTACCCAGTTTATGTTGATGGAGGTGTAATCTATGGTCAAACTGGAGACTATAATGAAAGTAATTCTCAATTTGAAGATGTAGTTTATATGCCTTGTCTTCCTGAAAATAATTTTTTTCCTGACTATAAAAAAGCAGAAGATGCTGAAATAATTTATTTTTGCTCTCCGAATAATCCAACAGGGAACGCAGCAACTAAAGAGCAACTAAAAAGCTTAGTAGACTTTGCAAAAGAAAAAAAGAAAATTATAATATTTGATGCAGCCTATTCAATGTTTATAAGAGACCCTGAGCTTCCAAGATCTATTTTTGAGATAGATGGAGCCAAGGAAGTTGCTATAGAAACAAACTCTTTTTCTAAGCCTGCTGGTTTCACAGGTGTTAGATTAGGCTGGACAGTAGTGCCAAACGAACTTAAATACGCAGATGGAACTTGTGTTAACAAAGATTGGACTCGAGTTATGACTACCATTTTCAATGGTGCATCAAATATCGTTCAAGCTGGTGGCCTAGCAGTACTAGAGCCACAAGGATTAGAAGAAATAAATCAGCAAATATCATACTATATGAATAATGCTAAACTAATTGGTGAAACACTGTCTTCTATTGGTTTAAGCATACATGGAGGGAAAAACGCGCCTTATATTTGGGCTGAATTTCCTGGAGAGAAATCTTGGGATGTTTTTGAAGAAATTTTATACTCTTGCCATGTAGTTACAACTCCAGGATCTGGCTTTGGACCTGCAGGTGAAGGCTTTGTAAGGTTTAGTGCTTTTGGTCATAAAGAAAATGTAGAAGAAGCTTGTGAAAGACTTAAACAAACTTTAAGCAAGCGGAACAAGTAATAAGACTAATAAGCCTTGGATTCCTAGCGCAAGTGAGTAATCCAAGTTTTATATTTATGGACCTCTTTATATCCTAGCTTTTAGTTTCTCTAATGAGACCTCAATTCTCATCTTAATAGTTTCATTCACCACTTCTCTTTCGGATCTATCATTTAGCCAGATTTGACTTGGTATTGCTTTATAAATTCTTCTCTGAGCTTCACCTAAAAACATATTGCTTTCTCGATTAGTACTATGTTCTACGTAAAGTAAGCTCATCGCTTTTTCTATATCTAAAGTATCTGTAACTTCAGATGCTACAGCTTTTATGTATAAACATCTGCGATGATTGTTTCCTCTTTTCCTAGTGGAGTCATACAAAGTTATGAAGACTCTAGGGTTATTTCTAATATTAATTGAGTGGTTCGCTTTTTTCCAAGATGACCAATAAAAATTCAATTCTTCATCATAAACACCTGTTACTGGAGTATTCCAAGGTTCTCCACTAGCTGTAGAAGTAGCAATATTAATATATTCACTTACATTAAGAAGTTCTTTCGCTATATTTTCAATTTCCATATTACAAATTCACGTAATGGTTTAAGGGTAACAAATACGGGCGCTCTGTTAAGCGCATCACATGATTTAATTTGTTATTCTACGTAACACAGAATTAAACAATTCTCTATCTATACTATACGGGGGCTCTGAAGAGCTTACTGGTAGAGCGAACCAATGTTTAAATGTACCAGAGTAAGCTAACTCTATAGACTTAATATGTTCCTTATCTTTAAATACTGAAGCTTTAGAAAGTTCTTCCCAGTTAATTATTAAATCATTTAATTCTAGTTTAACTGACCCAACACTTTTCCAAGCATTTACTGCACCAAGTTCTAGAAATTCTAGTTTCCTGAGAAATGGTTCAGAGTGTAAATCTAAAGCTAGGTTTTCCAATAATTCGTATCCATTGGAGCAATTTAAGAAATTTTTAATACAAATTTTTGAGAATTCAAGAGATGTATATTTAGAGTTATTCCTAAGACCAAAAAAAGAATTATCAAAAAACGCTTCAAAGGCTAAATCATCTATGCCTGAAAATTTCTCAGATATAATTTTTTGTTTTGGTATTGAATTTTGTGTAAACGAAAAGGCTTCTTCCCAGATTCCATTAATAGCGAATTGAGCTAGATTAGGTCTTTTTTTAAGATATTCAATTTTAAATTCCACGCTCATTAAAGTTTAGGATAGTAGTATAACGGTAAAGTAGAGTAGCGCAGTTTACTGCGTCCGATTTATACGAATTGTTATATCGCCATTGATAGATGATGTAAAAAGTAAGGCGGAACAATCTTCCGCCGAGATTTACCATAATTTCAATTCCTTCCAACGAATCCTTTTCTCCCCATCCAGTTTCCTCCAAAGAATCCACCTGAGGGACAACATTCCATACGGCAGGAGTCTAAAAAAAGAGCGAACGCTTAGATAAATAATGAATCTAAGCGTTT
>CAYOZL010000041.1:0-15426 GCA_964408435.1 uncultured Bdellovibrionales bacterium
GTCTACTTGAGGTTGTTTTTTTAATACTGCAAGTGCTGAATCAAAACGTGCACGAGCAGAGTCTAAATCTGACATTACTGCACCAGCAAAAGCGCCCGCATCTTTTGGATGGCTTGCTTGCTTACCATTGCCATACATATCAACTGCAAACGCTGTGTAGCCAAGTTTTGCAAGTGCTTTAACTCTTTTTCTTGCATAGTCATTATGACCCCACCATTCATGAACAACTAAGACAGCAGGGAGCTTGCCTTTAATTGAATCATCGTATGCAAAATAGCCTTTCATTTCTAGGGTATCATTTTTAGCAGTGTTAGTTTTGTAAGTAATTTCTTTTGATTTAATCTCTGCTAGAGTTTGATTAGAAAAAATAGAAATAAATAAAAATAATGAGAGTAAACGAAATAAAAGCATTGGATTTGGTCCTTAGATATTTAAAGAAGTATTTATAGATTAATATTTATTACAAATTCTTTATTTTTTTTCAAGATTGAGTTGTCTATAAGGTTACTTAATGAGCAAGCAAGAGTTGTTTAGTTTATGATTCTTATTTTTAATGTTGCTTATTTTTTAAGTTACTTATTTCTTTTAGATGCTGATCTTTACACTCTTTGCTACAAAAGAATACAGTTTTATCTTCAAATTTATGTTGATGACTTTCTGAGTCTTTCTTAACATATAAACAAGCTAAATCATTGTTAGCTTTACATACAGGGCATTCAGCATGACCAGCAGGAACCTCTAAATTAGTAGAGCATCCTAAGAATAAAGTAATTAAAATATAAAAAATGAAAGATTTCATTTCTCTACTTTCTGTCTTAATTTTGAAAAAATATTTGAGCTTGTATTCTAAAATCTGTTTCTGGTTGTTCGCCACTTAAATCTTGTAAAACAGGAAAAGAGGGAGATAGGGATATTCCAATATCTTTAGTTATTTGAAATTGCACACCAGGAGTTAGAAATAAACTATGGCCTCCGCTATTAATATTATTTTCACCATCTTCTTGATCCTGGTCTAGATATAAATGTGCAGTTTCTAAAAATAGAGATACTTCAGGGGCTTCAGAGATTTTGTAAGCTAAAGTTATTGCATTATCTACTCTTTGACCAATTTGAAAATCACCTGTCTCTCTTCTGTAGGTATATAAGGAGCTAGCATTTAAAGTGACTTTAGGAGTTATAAAATTTGAATAAGCTAATCCAGCTTGTATTGAGATAGTGCCAGAGCCTGGCTGAGAAGATGGTTCTAGAATCTCATCATTGCTAAGTCTTTCGTCATCGTCTCCAACAGGGAAGATAATGCCAAGTATCGATGAGACTTGTCCTAGTCTTCCTTGGTATAAACGATATTTCCCTCTAAGAGAAAGATCTGTAAGTCCTTCAGGATCTGCTATTGAACTTTCAGTTTCTAGCTCACCATCATGTTCCTCTAATTCTGCATCAATGAAATTTCTACCAGAATACCAACCGATACCTAATTCTAATTGAAAGTCATCACTAATTCCATATGCAAAATTTAATTGAGTTAAAAAAGCATCATCAATAGCATCGAATCCTTCTGTAAAAAGCGCTATACCTTCGGCTTCTTCAGCAGAAATGCTTTCATAATTTGTATATGTTTCACTTATTGAAAAAGAAAAAGATCCTTGCTTAAGAGTCTGTGCTGATTGAGTTATTGAACCTCCACCAGTTGTGCCTGGTCCATGGTTGGCAAGTGCGAGTGTTGGTAAGATAAGGAAGTAAGTAACTAATATATTGTATTTCATGGGGCGTAAGCTAGCATATAAATATGTTAGCAAGCTACTTCTTATCCTTCTCAGAGTGGTTAATTATTATTCAGTGATCAGAGTTAGAACCGTTCGAAGCGTTTAATTTGGTGGGAAATTTAGCTAGTGATAAGTATTTAATATTAAAACACTTAAGAGTGGCGCTACCACATATTGCCTGATAAGTAACCTTATCGGGCTAAGTATACTTGAGCTCTAATGAGTTCGTTTTAAAGCTTCAAGGTCATTTATGCCTATTTGGTAGTAGTTATATTTCTACATGCTGTAAGCCATAGTTTAATCTAATCTGAGAAGAAGTTTTCCTATTCTTGTGAGCTTAGCTCACAAGACATCAATTCCCACGTTTTTTTTACCGAGAAAGCCCAATGCTCAAGACTAGCTTTAAGGCTCTTGTTCGTTTTTTTTATCCTAGTTATGGATATCCACCTCCATTTAGGTATAAAACCGGAGTGCTTTGTCACTCTTTTAATCGCTATTGCTCAAATCTATCTAAGGCTCGCATTGATCGACTTGAAGGAATTCTGAAAAGAGGAATTATTGCTCCAAACTATGATGATTCTGGTGAAGTGGTTCAAAATGGAAACAATTCCATAATTGGCGCGAAGGATTCTTGTCAAGACGTCGTGTTTGTTCATCGCTTTGATAGATATGCAACTGGAATATTTAGTAATGGGCAAACTGTTGTTCTAATACTGGATGAAAAGCTTGAAGTTTTAGATCCTAAGGATATGGGACCAGGCTGGTTAGCTGGTAGCCAATCTGAGGTTTACGTGCGTAACTTCATTCCACCTGAACGAATCAAGGCAGTGATTTTTGCATCGGGAATGATTGAAGATACTGTTAAAAAACATAAGCCACGCTTAAAAGAGCTTGGTATCACTGTATATTGCAGTAATGGAGAATGCTATTGGTCACCTTAGAGAGTTTTTTATCGTTCTGTATTGGTGTCTTGAGATTCATTTAAATCTTTATTTCTGTAGCAGTATATACAAAATATTACCTAGGAAAACTCCTAAAAATGTGCCAGATTCATTTTATATTATATGGAGATTTAACTAATTTAGTCTCACTAAAATGAATTTAAGCCCTTCTCACTTAGCAACATTACTCATAATACCGCGATATATATACAAATATTAATTAAATATTAATATCAAAATATATTTATGGTATAATTAATGTATAGTTTTGAGTTCGACCAAGATAAAAGTAATTCTAATAAGATAAAGCACGGAATTGATTTTAATGAAGCTAAGCTTCTTTGTGCTGATTCAAATCTAATTGAAATTCAAGCACGCTCAGTAGACGAGTCTCGTTTTTTTAACTACGTTTTTTAACTATTGGAAAAATTGGGTCATGTTATTGGAGTGTAGTGATTACCTATAGAAAGAACAAAATAAGAATCATTTCTGTAAGGCAATCACGTAAAGAAGAGATTGAACTGTATGAAAGATATTAAAGCAAAAGATTTTGATAAAGCCTTTGATGCTGGTGAAGATGTAAGTAATTATTTAGATACGACTAAAATCAATACTAAGATTAAAAGAGTGAATATAGACTTCCCTACTTGGGTTATTGAAGGTTTAGATAGTGAGTCAAAGAGATTAGGTGTGACTAGACAGTCTTTGGTAAAAATGTGGATAGCAGAAAGATTAGATCAAAAAAATAAAGAAGCTGCTTGAAAAATATATAGGTATTATGGCCTCGGTAATTAAGGCTAGTAATGAGCTAAATCTAATCTAGTTTTTAGAAATTCAAACTTTTTCTAAACAACAACCTGCCCTTTATTATGAATAGTAAGTTGTTGAAATGGAATCTCCCAATTCTCTAAATTAGAAATACTAACAGCTACTTGTGGAATTAAACGCCCTATAATTTCATAGTCTTTAGCCCAAGTTCCTAAAAAGTCGCAAATAATACTAATATTTAAAGAAGAAGGAGCTACTTCACTAAACTCTACTTTTATCTCATAATCTGATTCGGGATAACCTCTTGCTTTAAATCTTTCTAAAATTGCTTCTTTTAAACGATTTGGAATACTCTCTACAATTTCGTTTTTATGCTTATAGTCTAATCCAAAAATAGATTTTATTCTAAAACCATCTGATATGACGCTAAAGTTTTGACGAATAAATTCTTCTGTAAAGTAGTTTCTTTTTGCTCCTCCAGGTATTGAAACTTTTACAAATTCAGAGGTTTGCAACTCTACTTTTGCTACTTTTTTATCCTCTAGTAAAATCCAATCTCCTCGTTTAGTTGGAAACCAAGGTTCAGTATTTTGTAATTCTGTTGATCTAAGAGCACTTAAATCTTTTAACGGCAAACGAAGTGCTGCACCATCAAGTAGTGGATTTTTTAAAACAGAATAAAAATTTAAAGTCTCAACTCTAAAAGGAACGCCTTTATATATAACTCTTTCACCTTCACGAACTGAGCCCATATTTAGCAGAAGTGCAGCTTGTCCCCAAAAATGAGGTAGAGTCTCTTTAGAGGTCCAAATTATTCCAAAAATTAATAAAAATCCTAGAGTTAATAAAAGCCAATCACCAAATGCAAATAAAACCAATAGGAACACTAATAAACCTCCTATTCCGGAGAGTAAAAAGAAAATAAAATTTAGCAGTCTAAAGTTATACTTCTGTTTTTGATCTTTACTTAATTTAGTTTTCTCAACATATCCATGAAGCTTTCTAATACTTATTGAAAATAAAACTGACATAAATAAAGCAACTAAAAGATTTCTACCTCGACTTTTAAAGAATAATTCAAAAACATTTTGAGCAGATTCTCGAATTGTCTTTTTTTTACTTAAACGCTGCATGAGCTTCTGCTCTGCAATTCCAGCTTGCGCTTTAATATTTTTCTGTCGATCTTTCCAGATCATAAGACTTTCTTGTATTTGCTGATAAACTTTTGCACTTTTAGGAGTTTTTTTAATTAATTTTTCTAAATTATCGATTGCGTTATCTGAAATAAGATTTTGCTCTTTAGATTCAGCAAGCTTAACTTTTAAATTATCTATTTCTCTTGAACGGCTTGTTGCTCTTTTTAACTCATTAACAACTGGAGAAAGAAGATCTTCTAGCTCACCGCCAAAAGATATTTGTTTTTTATTATCTTTAGAATAAAAAACAGAAGTATTAACTCCTGAGGCAATTTCTTCAAAACTTCTTTTCAAATTACCTAACTCTACAAATAAGTCGTTTAATTCAAGTTCTAATTCTTTCATGCCTCCTTGAAAATCAGGACTTTTAAATTGTTTTTGTTTTAATGTTATCTCTGTTTTAATTCTTTCCATGCTTTGTAAAACACGCTTAAGACTTAAAAGTTTATCTGATTCATTAAAAGAATCATTTATTAAAGTTTCTTGAGATTCCAGTCTAGGGACTTCAAAATTTTTTTTAGGATTAGAATTCTGGGCTAAAGTGTTATAGGAAAAAATAAAAAGCAGAATAATAAATAGAATAACAGAAAAGAATAAGAATTTTAATTTTTTCATACCCTATTCGCTACTTCTAGCAGACAAAAGTGTCAAGATTCTAGAGTGAATCAATATCAATAGATAAGAATATTTATCTTTATCTAGCTAAGACGCTAAAAAACACTAATATGCTCACCAAAACTCAATCATGACTTTAATTCAAATTACGCATTAAGTTTTGCTAAAATCTCAGAAAGTTCTGTTCTTTCACGATAGTTAGGATTAAATGCCCTATAAAGTATCTTTCCTGAAGAGTCTACTAAAAATTTAGAAGGTATTGGTAAGAAATTGTTATCACTTCCATAACTATCTTCTATAACTAATCCTAATTTAACTAACATTTTAGCAAAAGCAGAAGGCTGTTCAGCAGCAATACCAAATTTACGCCCTAGCTCGCAATTAACATCACTTAGAATCTCAAATTCAAGATTTTCTTTCTCTTTTAAAGAAAGTGAATTATCTGGTAGTTCAGGACTAATTGCTATTAAGTTACAACCCTTCGCTTTTATTTCCTCTAGATGTTCTTGGTAATAATGCAGTTCCACATTACAGTACGGGCACCATCCTCCACGATAAAATAATATTATAGTTGGCTGATTTAAATTATCTGGAGAAAAAGTGAATTCATTACCTACTGCATTTTTTAATTTGTGCACAGGAACAGTGTCATTAATATTAAGAGACTTAGTTGCTACATCATACGAAGTCAGCTCTTTAATTGTTTTCTCTGTAAGATCCTTAACTTCAGGAGAACATTCTGCTTCGATTTTTTTTTGTAAGAAATAAAGTTTTTCATTTAAAGATCGTGCGCTACTTGTCATATCATAATTCTATAAAATGGGGTTAATAACTACAGAGTTGTAACAAATTTTTACTACTAATAGAAGAAAATAGTCTAAATATAGTTGACTCAGTTTAATTTTCAGTTAAGTGGCTTCGCCTAATTTTACTAAAAATCAACCTGAGTCAACTATATCCTGTTTTCTGCTGCGCTCGGCAATATACTAGTCGAGATTTAAACGTAAAACTAAATCACGGCTAGTATATTTAGCTATAAAAAATTATGAAATATCACAAAAAAACAGACTAAGCTCCTATAAAGCACTACAGGAGGCGCTTACCAAACTTTAAGTGGAAAAGAATCTTTTACCACCTCGTGTTCTGCTTTATTAGCAATTTCTACAAATTGCCTTGCCCAATCATCAGCTACAGATTTAACAGCTCCAAAGGTAGTAAGTTGACGAGTATCAATAATACGAACATCTCGAGTTTCTCTATCAGCATATGTTGCAATTACTTCTTTTGTTCCAGCATCTCGTAAACGTGCTTCAAATGCTATGCTTGAATCATTGGTAATTTTACCAGCAACCTTTAATGCGGGATATGGAATTACTTCTAGAGCTCCTAAAGTAGTGTTACTTGGTGTTGCTTCTATAAGAGCCATTTCTAAAATTAGTGTATTAGTTCGCCTTGCGTAGTTAACAACCTGAAAACGCTTTTTAGGATCTTTTTTAAAAGATTCAATGATACTTCTATGAGTATAAGTAGCAAGGTCATTTATATCATTTGATATCATTTTTATTTTCTTGTTATCATTTCTTGCCTTTAGCACCCATTCGCTTTTAAGCAAATATTGAGTATTAATTGGGGCAATAATTATTTTATCGTAATTCCTAAAGTTCACATCAGGTTTTGTCCAAGCTTTATGAAATGCAAGGGTACTTGGTTTACTAAGTCGTTCAGGATGTTTGATAAAACCAGCATTAGGAGCTGGCGTTGAGCAAGCTACTAATAAAAACAGGAGTAATAAGGATAGAATTGCTGATAGTTTAATTTTTATTTTTTTCATAAGTTTTATCTAATCTTCAAAATCATCTAACAAATTATTGAACAAACTATTTAATAAGTTGACAGCCATAACGTTTAGAAACATAGTGAGCTTTACTTGAAGAACCAAGTTTTCTAGCCATCACAGTTTTATCTTCTTGATTTATACTATAGCTACTTGTCTCAAGTACTGGTTGGCCATATTCAAGGCAGTATTTTTCATCTTGCTTTGATACAAAAATACACGAACAAACTTCTTTGGCAAAAAGAGCAGAGACAGTTGGGCTAAGACTACAACTAGTTGCAGTAAATAAAGTGAGAATAGTTAAGAAAAATATTTTATAGCTAAATTTCATTTCAAACTCGCTAAGATGAGTTTATATAAAGTATTGCGATTGATTTCACCTTCTTTATCGTAAGCTGTGCGTACTACAAGCATATTTTGTTCAGGAAAGACGGCAAGCGATTGTCCATAATGACCTAGGGCCATGTATAAACTCTTAGGGGCATCTGGATATGGTCGCTTAAGTCCTTTTTCTTCATTACTCTTATTTAACCACCAATGAGCTCCGTAATTCTCTCGATTAGCAAAGCCTTTAAGTTTTGTTTTTGCAAATGCGGGAGTAACTGTTGTGCTATATTTTACCCAATCCTTAGGAAGTAAACGTTTCGCCTTCCAAACACCGTTTTTAAGATAAAGTAGACCTATTTTTGCTAGGTCTCTTGGCTTCATATATAAATATGATGAGCCAACAAATGTTCCAGCTCGATCTTGTTCCCAAGTAACATCACTCATACCCAGTGGTTCAAAAAGATGCTCCCAAGGTATAGCTTCATAACGATCCTTTCCCAGTTTAGTTTTAAGCAGACTCATTAAAATGTTTGATGTACCACTTGAATAATAAAACTGTTGGTTTGGCTTATGGATTAACTTTTGCTCTACACTATATGCTCCCATATCTTTTTCCATATAGAGCATTTCAACAACATTGCTATCAATCAATTTTCCTCTATATAGCTGAAAAAAATCAATACCGTAACCTTCCATCCAATCAAAACCAGCACTCATACGTAAAAGATGGCTAATTGTGATTTCTCTTTTCTTTTTGCTGTCTAGTTTTGGGTAATACTTATATGCATAATCTTCTCTTGAAAGAATTCCTTGATACTCTGCTATTCCATAAAGTGTATTTACAAAACTCTTTGTTGCTGACCAAAGGATATGAGGCTTGTTTTTATTAAAACCATTATAATATTTTTCAAAAACTAAGTGATTGTCTTTAATAACTAAAAAAGCATCAGTGTTGTAATCTGGTCTTTCTTTAGCATCTTCATTATTATTTTCTACGTAGCTAATAACCTTAGAAAAAGCACCTGCATCAAAAACTTCAGTATATGATTTTTGCTTCCAGTTTGGGTCTGGATATACAGACTGTGCACAAGAGCTTCCAGCACTGATAACTATTGTATGAAAAATTATGAATAACAAAAGGTGTTTTAATTTCATCTCAGCCCATTTACTTATATATTGACTAGCTTAAAAATTAAATTTTTACTAGGCCATAGTCTAGAAAAAAAGGAAGCTACTTAAATAGTATTGAAGAAATAGTGTGCAGTTTGTTAAAATAATTATATATTCTATTTATGAATTATATAAAGCTTATACTCGTCTTTATCTCATTACTTATAATATCAAAGGATCAAATAGCTATGGCAGATACTCTAAAAGAAAAACTTCAAGAACAAGCAAATAAACCCGGCGCTAGTGCTGAGCAAAAAGTTATAATGTTAAAAGCTATAGATGATTTATCTAAAAGTGATACTGGCTCTAAAACTCCTAAGCTTGGAGATGTTTTACCTGATGGAGAATTTATTAATGCAGAAGGTTCTAAAACTAGTCTTTATGAAATAATTAAAGGCAAAAAAGCTATTGTTACATTTTATAGAGGAGCGTGGTGTCCTTACTGTAATATACAGCTTAATGAATTAAATTCAGTTCTAGATAAGATTAAAGCTGAAGGTGCAGTTTTAGTAGCAATCTCACCTGAACTTGCTGATAATCAATTAAGTATTAAGCAAAAACAAGATTTAAAATTTAGTGTCTTAAGTGATAAAGATGCTAAGTATCAAAAAGAGCTAGATTTACTTTTTGATGTAGATGGAGAATTAAAGAGCGTTTATCAAGCTTTTGGGATTGATTTAGAAAAATCTAATGGTGGTGCAACGGGATGGCAATTACCACTTGCAGTAAGCTTTGTTCTTGATTCTAATTCAAAAATTACTTACCGCTTTTTAGAAGCTGATTATAAAAAAAGAGCTGAGCCTGAAGTTTTAATTAGTGAATTGAAAAAGATTAAATAAAGGACAAGTTTTTTGCTTTGTCCCCTATTACCTTTTTGCTTTAGTTGATTTGCTGTGAGGATTTCTCACTAAAGGCTACATGCGAATTCTTCTGTAGTAGTATATATAATAAATTGTCTACAAATATTGGATCTTTGGTTAATCCGATGTGGTCAGAAAATATAAAAGTAACACCAGACCAGTCAATTGGGGTCTTTATTCTAATCTCTGGGCTAACTCCTAAGCCTTCATCCATTAATGAGCTACTCCTTGATACAAGGCCGTCTCCGTGAGTTTTACCTGAGGTGTGAACTCTTCCATTATTGGGATCTACTTCTAGGTATTTAGCTGTATTAAAAGCATCTCCAGCAAAGAGGTATAGGGCAAGGCCTTCAGGTCTTTTTGCAGGAGCATCAAGAGAGTTGTAGAATCTTTTTGTTCTTTTTAGAATTTTTTCTATATGATCTTTAGCGATGCTTCTTCTTGAATCGATATTTCTTACATTAGGAAGTAATGTTTGTAAGACCTTATCTTGTTTGGGATCTAAAAGACCCCAGTTATTCTTCTCCCAAGTTTTTATGTCGTATAAATCTAGAACTTGATCAGTGTCATCTTTATAGCGAACTATTTTATGTCTAGTGCGAGGGATTATTTGATAAAGGCCTGGCATTGTACCTAATAGGCCTGATGGATAATTAGGTAAAAAATAAGAGTAAGAAACACCATCAACTAAAACTTTAAATCCTTTTACTGCCCCTGCACTAGGAGTTCCTATTAGAATAGCTTTTTCTATATGTTTAGTGCCTTCCCAAGTAACTTCAGGTTTACTTCCATCAGTTGGTAAATCTTTATCACCATATCTAAGGTAGTATCTAGTAATAAGACCACCCATTGAGTGTGCTACGATATCAAACTTAACATCATAATCTTTTACGCCGTATCTTCTTTCATATTCTTTTTGAATGTATTTTCTTTTTTCAATAATGAATTCATGTAAATGTTTAGCATTCTCTACATTGTCTCTTCTCCAGTCATAAGGAAATTGGAAACATGTAAAGTGGTCTTCTCCATAATTAACTGCACCTGATTTACCCATGCTTTCATCTCTGTATCCCCCTACCCCTAGAGATCCTAGTATGTTCATATAAGCGTCAAATTGAAATGGTAGACCAAATAATGAAACCTTAACGGAGTCTAATACGCCAGATGGATAGATGTTGTCTTTAAGATCTTTTAGTGGAACATCTTTTTTCATAGGCAAAGAAATTAAGCGAAGATCTTTTTTATTTTTAGGGTTTGCGTAATTACCTGAGTAGGCTCCCCATATAATCTTATCAGTTTCTTTGTCTTTTAAATGTGTTCCTAAAACACCAGGAATCACAATTACTGGGTTTCTATAAAGATCGCTCTTCATTGCTGGGCTGTCATATATCCTACCTAAGTTAGCAGTAGGAGTGCGGCTACAAGAAAAGCAAAAACATAGTGCGCTAAGTATGACAATGATTTTAAAAGTAAGTTTTATTTTCATAATATTATTTTAACTTTAGTTCTTTAATAGTTCTTCTCCTATCCTTGGTCAAAAGGCAATAACTTTATTGAGACTATGCTCTAGTTTAAATAGCAAACTAAACTATTACTTCTTCTGCTATTTTTGTAAAAGCAAAAGGTATAAAATATTATCTACGAAAATAGGATCATGAGTTATACCGATGTGGTCTGAAAATATAAAAGTAACTCCTGACCAATCTATTGGAGTCTCTATTTTAATCTTTTTACTATTTCCTAATGTTTCATCCATTAAAGCGCTATTTCTTGATACTATGCCGTCTCCGTGCGTGCTACCATAAGTCTTAATTCTACCATTACTTGAATCTAGTTCAACAAACTCATCTGTCATAGAGGCATCTCCAGCATAAAGATATAAACCAAGATTTTCTGGTCTTTTAACAGCAGTGTCAATTGATTGATGAAATCTTTTAGCTCTTTTAAGTATCTTTTTTAAATGGTCTCGAGCAATTTTTTTTCGTGTTATTTTATTTGGGACATTAGGAAGTAGTCTTTGTAAGACTTTGTCTTGTTTTGTATTCAATAATCCCCAATTAAATTTCTCCCATATATTAACATTGTATATATCTACTTCAGTTTCTTTTTTGTTCTTATTCTCTTTGTTATCCTTTTTTTTGTATCTTACAATTTGATGCCTTGTACGAGGCATTAATTGGTATAAGCCTGGCATTGTGCCAAGTAAAGCTGACTCGTAGCTTGGTAAAAGTTTAGAATAAGAAACGCCGTTTACCAAGAATGTAAAACCTTTTACTATTCCTGCATTAGGGGTTCCGATCAAAACTGCTTTGTCTACATACCTAGCTCCTTCCCAAGTTACTTTAGGCATACTTCCATCTGCAGGAAGGTCCTTGTCTCCGTATCTTAAGAAGTATCTAGTAAGTAAGCCACCCATAGAATGGGCAACTATATCAAATTTAATATCATAATTTTTAATACCAAATCTTTTTTCATATTGCTTTTGAAGGTATGTTTTTTTCTCTTTAATAAATTTATGTAATAGCCTAGCATTTTCAATATTGTCTCTTCTCCAATCGTATGGAAATTGAAAGCAGGTAAAGTGCTCATTGTCATAATTTATTGCACCTGAATTACCTAGTGATTCATCTCTGTAACCCCCTACTCCAAGAGTTTTTAATATATTTGCATATGCTTTAAACTCAATTGGTAAGCCTAGTAATGAGAACTTGAAACTGTCAAGAACACCTGAAGGATAGATGTTATCTTTAAGATCTTTTAATAAGTAGTTTTCTTTCATCGGTAATGCAATCAAGCGAAGATCTTCATCACTTCTAGGGTTTGCATATTTGCCTGAATAGGCACCCCAAATTGTTTTACCACTTTTTTTATCTTTTAGATGGGAGCCTAGAACCCCTGGGATTACTATCACTGGGTTTCTGTATAAATCACTTTGTTTAGTAGCTTTATTATATATATTACCAAGGTTTGAGGAGCTAAACGTGCTACAAGAAGCCAAAGCTAGTAACAAAACTATTTTATAAATAAATTTAGTATTTACTTTAATCATAATAATATTTGATCTTAATTATTGTGGATTACACTCTTATTCATTTTATATCAAGATTAGCATACTCTTAAATACAGCTCATATAAAATATTGCATTATGGCAAATAGTTAAAACTATTATGATTTTATACTAAATAACAATTAGTTTAGTTGTCCTAAATAGTTTAAATGTTTAAAAGTGTAATTGAGACATTTGTTTATATAATATATCATTTATTTCTATGGATTTTAATTTTATAAATATTAAAGGTCAAAAACTTTCAGGAGTTTTAGAGCTACCAAAAAATGAAGTAAAGGCATATGCCTTATTTGCTCATTGCTTTACATGCACTAAAGATATCATTGCTACTAGTGTTATCTCTAAATCATTGATGGATAAAGGCATAGGGGTTTTAAGATTCGATTTTACTGGTCTTGGTGCTTCTCAAGGAGATTTTTCTGAAACAAATTTTTCTTCTAATGTTCAAGATTTATTAGATGCTTGTTTAGAGTTGGAGAAAAAATTTGCTCATCCTAAAATATTAATTGGTCATAGCTTAGGTGGCACAGCAGTTTTAAAAGCAGCAAGTAAATTAGACAAGGTAAAAGCAGTTATTACTATTGGTTCCCCAAGTAACACTAAGCATGTTTCACATCTTTTTAAAGGAGATTTAGAAAAAATAAAAAAAGAAGGAAAAGCAGACGTAAACTTAGCTGGTAGAAGTTTTACAATAAAAAAACAATTTTTAGAAGATATTAACTCAGTAGAAATTCTACCTGAGATAGCCAGTCTTAAAAAAGCTCTTTTAATAATGCATTCACCAGTTGATAAAACAGTTTCTATTGAGCACGCATCTAAAATATTTATGTCTGCAAAGCATCCAAAAAGTTTTATTAGTTTAAATGATGCAGATCACTTATTACTTGATAGAGAAGATGCACGATATGTTGCTGAAATTATCTCAGCTTGGACAATGGAATATCTTAGAGATTAGTAGACTATAGATAATTTATACTAGGAATATGAAATATCAAAAAACATTTATAATTATTCTATTTTTATTATTAAATAGTTCTTTTTCATATGCCTTAGATTCCAAAAATGAAATAAAGCAAAAATTTAATGACTACTGGTATAGTTCAAAAGCAGAGATAAGCTCATATGACTTAAGTCAGGCTAGATATGGCAAGAACTACAAGGGTCATTCTGTTCTTGTCTTCGTTACAGAATCTTTTTTACCTCTAAAACAAGTAAAAGCTGATAGTAATAATAAAAATAATATTCCAATACTAAAACTTAATGAAGTTAAAAAATTTAATACTGGTATTTATCCTTATTCTCTAATGACTAGTGTTTTTTCCCCTATTACTAAAATTGAGAAGACAAAAATAAACCATCCACTTAAAATAAGTTTTTCTATGCAAGAATGGTGTGGAAACACTTATATGCAATTAAACAATAAAGAAGTCTTTAATATTAAATCTTATTCTTACTTTGAGAAAAGTGGAGATAAGAATATAGAGTTAGAAAAAAATATTTTAGAAAATGAAATCTGGACTTTGATTAGATTAGATCCTGCTAATTTGCCCTTAGGAAATATTAATATCATTCCTTCATTCGAATATTTAACTCAAACAAAAAAAGAAATAAAAGCTTATAAGGCAAATGCATTCTTAATTTATATTGATAGCTTAGATGGAAAATCAAATTTAAGATCTTATAAAATTACCTATCCAGAGTTAAAACGCTCTATTACTATTAATTTTTCAGATAATTTCCCATATATTATAAATAGTTGGGAGGAAGCTATTTATAGTTCAATTAATGAAGAAGGAATTACAGAACAAAAAAATATTACACAGAAAACTAACGCAAAAATTATAAAAACTATTAAAACAGATTACTGGAATAAGAACAGACCTGTTGATGATAAAATGCGAACTTATCTTGGAATTAATTAATAAAATAAACTTAATAATTTTCACGAAACCTTTTGATTGTTTGGAGGCTAAGACTAGATTAAGAAAATCTGATAGGTTAGAAAATGCCCAAGTAACAGCTATTCATAATAATTTGTTATCTCATACCTTAGATATATGCTTAGAGGTTCAACAAAGAAATAAAGAATTATCTATTCAGGTTCATTGGTTTGAACAAAATACATCAAATAAAATAAATAAATACATAGATAATTTTGATTTTCTTTTACAATCTGGACAAGATTTTATTGATAAATTTAATAATTCACTATCAGATAGTTTAAATCAAAATTTTCATACCATTGTTATAGGTTCTGACTGTCCGATGTTAACAAGTGAAATTCTTCAAGAAACTATTGATGCAGTAAAAAATGGAAATTCAGTAATTGGCCCTTGTAAAGAAAAAGGATTTTATTTACTAGCCTTAAATTTAAATGCAAAAAATATTAAAATAAAAAATATATTTAAAGATTATGATAATGAAGTTTCTGCAATAAAAAAAATCTTAGGAAAAGATAAATATGTTTTACTAGATGAACTTGTAGACATAGATCAATATGAGGATATTGATTATGTTAGAAAAAATTATGCTAGTGAAAAAATATTAAAAATTTTATCGTATTAAGTAGTTTTTTTTAAATCCTTTTAACAAAAGATTTAGATAGAATAACACCTACTATTGCCATTATAAAAACAGGCGCTATGTGATGAGTTAGAGTATGTGTAGGAATATACATACACCCAACATGCATGATTACTGCTGTTAAGGCACAAGAGGCAAAGCCAGCATACATGCCAACTTTTGCGTAACTAATACTTGCTCTTTTGTTTACTAAGTAAATTAAACTAGCATATAAGCACATTCCATAGGCTAAACCTTCATATAAGCAAAAAGGTCTTTTACCAGCCATTGATACATGTGTAGATGGAGAATGGAATGAATA
>CAYOZL010000041.1:15526-22191 GCA_964408435.1 uncultured Bdellovibrionales bacterium
ACAGTCCAAATAAAAGCAAGACTAAATGCTGACATCACTGGAGTGAAGGCGTCTAATTCTTCTACTAGCTCACCAATGTAATTATCTTTTTGTTCCATACCCATTCCTACGTTAGAAACCTTAAAAAGTTACAAATAAATAATAAAATAAGAGAAAAATCTTTTTTTATTAGAGCTTTTATTTCTTTTGTGGCTCTGTAAACCCTTACTTTTACTGCAGATTCAGAGATTTTAAGAATTTTAGCTGTCTTAGAAATACTTTTGCCTTCAATTTTAGTTAACCTAAAAGTGTCTACATAGGTGCTAGTAATGTTCGATAATAACTTACTAACTGCTTTATCTAAGTTGAAACTAGCAAGATTCTCAGATTCGACTACATCGTAATTTGCATCTAGAACCTCTCTAGATTGTCTTTTCTTAGAAGTCCTAAATTGGTCAGTTATCTTGTGTCTAGCAATTGTAAAAAACCAAGGTCCAAAGGGTTTTTCTGGGTTATAAGTATGCTTTGCCTTATGAATCGCTAGTAAGCATTCTTGTTTACAATCTTGTAGTTGAGATTCATTATAAAGATACTTGCGACAAAAAAAGTCTAGGTAGTGATCTATTTCAGTTAAGAATTTTTCGTAAGAAGCTTTATCTCCTTTACTAGCTTGAATAAATAGCTCTTTCCATTTATTTTCAACCTCTCTAGTGAGCTTTCCGCCCTTCCATATCCTGTCATTTTTACTATCTACATTCTTCTCTAATTTAAAAGTATTAAGAAAATTTAATAAAAGTAATAAATTCATTTATTTAATAGCGTTTTTTTATATTTTAAATTAAGACCTAAAATCATTATAAAGTTTGCAATATGTAGTGCTAAGCAATATTTTATCATTTAATATGAAGCACAACAAACAACTAATAAGAGAAAAATGGCTGGCATTGCCAGAAAGATTTCGCACATTGCAACAAATGTATGGACGAAATGAAGAAGGCTGTGGTGCAACAATAGGTGTAATGCCTAAATGTGATTTTGCCTGTACTGGTTGTTATTTAGGCAAAGGCGCAAATAAAATACCAATGGATTCTGTTGAATCTATAAAAAAACAACTTGATTTACTTAGAACCTATTTAGGTAAATGGGGTAATTTGCAGTTAACTGATGGTGAAATAACTCTTAGGGATGAAGAAGATTTAATTGAAATTTTACAATACGCTCATAAAATTGAGTTAATACCAATGATCATGACTCATGGTGATCATTTTAGAAAGAAACCTGAACTACTATACAAATTAGTAAAAGAAGCTCACTTAAGAGAAGTTAGTTTTCATATCGATACTACTCAAAGAGGAAGGTATGGTAAGGAGTATAAAAACGCGACATCAGAATTAGAGCTTATCCCACTTAGAGAAGAATTTGCAGAACTAATTAGAAGCGTTAAAACTGAGACAGGACATACATTACGGGCTGCTTCTACTATTACTACTAGTAACAAAAATATTAAATATGTCTCTAAGCTAATTCCTTGGTTTATTGAAAATAGTGATGCATTTAGAATGGTAAGTTTTCTACCACTTAGTCAAGTTGGTAGAACGATTGAAGGACTTGATGGAGTACATTACCAAGATATATGGAAAGAGATAGAAAAAGCTTTAAAGGAATTTAATCCACCAGGTAAAAATTATAGTGATAAAACTACAACTGATAGCACTCAGTGGTGGATGGGGCATCCAGAGTGTAATAAGTTTGTTTTTGGTCATATTCTAAAAGAAAAAAAGAAAGAAGATAAAAAGCAAGAAAAGCTACTATATAGAAGAATCTCTATTGCAGAGAGTAAAACTGATAGAGATTTTTTTGAAGAAGTTTATTCTAAGTGGCCTGGTATTACCTTTAGACCATACAACGCGATTCAGATTACAGCACTTTTATTAAAGATGTTTATAAGCAAACCATTCTTTTTTCTTTTTAAAGCACCTAGATATTTTTATTTAGTTTTAAAAGATTTCAAAACTAATTCTGTTTTAACTAATTTTTTAAAAATTATAACCAACAGAGCTAAATTACATAGGCTAACTATAGTAACACATCACTTTATGAATGAAGACGAATTAGAAACTGACTTAGGTAAAGAACGATTAGATCATTGTAGCTTTAAAGTCCCTTTTAACGGCGAGTTGATATCTATGTGTGAAATGAACGCTAAAAGCTTTAGACAAGATTATTATAAACAACTTTCTACTCAAAAAGAAAAAAAGGGAGTGAGAACATAAATGAAAAAAATAAACTTACTTATTTTAATTTTAATTTGTAGTGCTTGTAGTAGCACTATTTCAACTAAAGAAGTGGCAGAGCTAAATAGTGATGTCTTCTCTCATGGATTATTAAATAATGTTTTATCAAGAAACGTAGCTGATGGAAAAGTAGATTACGAAAAGCTTAAAGCAAATAACACTGAGCTTGAACAGTATTACTATCTACTTAATAATTATAGTCCCGATAATAAACCTAGTTATTTTCCAAGTGAAGACCATAAACTAGCTTATTGGATTAATGCATATAACGGCTCTGTGCTCAAAATGGTGTCACAATACTACCCAATTAACACTGTAAAAGATATTAAGCCCCCTACTCTCTTTTCATTTTTACCTGAATTAAGTGGATTTTTTGTATTTAAAAAGATAGTTCTTGGTGGAGATAAGTATTCACTTTTTGATTTAGAAAATAAACTTATTCGTAAGCGCTTTAATGAGCCTCGTGTTCATTTCGCTCTAAATTGTGCTTCGATTAGTTGCCCTAAGCTTCCTTCAAAAGCTTTTACTGGTAAGGATTTAAATTCTGAATTAGAGCAAGAAACAATAAAATTTTTTAATGAGAAAAGAAATTTAAATATAGACCATGACAATAAAAAGATTATTCTAAATTCAATTTTAGACTGGTATAAAGAGGATTTCAGTGATTTAAGACTTTATATTTCTAATTATGTTAGTGAAGAAAATAAAAAATACATGTTAAATTCAGATTATAAAATCGATTTTATTGAATATGATTGGGGTCTAAATAGCATAAGATAAGACCCTAATCACCAATTAAAGCAGTATCAGGGTTTGCAGCAAACCAACCAAACCAGAAGGCTCTATGCGCTGGTAAACGTTTTAAAGTTGTTTTACCGTCCACTGATATTATCTTGTCTTCCTCAACAAGCCATTTAATATCACTACTATCAACTAAAGTTTTTTCTTTATCCCAGCTTTTAAATTTAATATCCCCTGTTCGTTCATATACTCTATTTGCACCAGATTTATCAGTTAGAACTATAAAGTTCTTATGAGAGAAGAGAGGATTCTTTGATAAATATTTTGCACTTATGGCTAACTTTTTCTTATCTTCTAAAAATCTTATTGCTAAGATTTCATCTTTATTCTTAAGTCTTTTATCAACTATAGGTACATTAAACATTAATTTATCAGTAGAGAAATAATCTTTATAAGCATTTCCTTCAGAATAATCTCTTCTATGTCCTGTATTAAGTGAAAGGACTGTAGTGTTAGGATGTCTCTTCTTCCATTCAGACCATGTAGTAGTTACTACGCTTAATAAAGGTAATTTAATACCTTTTCCAAGTAAGTCCCCAACTACTGGCTCCCCGTGAATTGTATTCCATAAAGATTTAGTTTTTTTATCGTACATTAATTTATTTGATCGATATAAAAAACCACTAGTTCCCAGTCTATATTTAACACCTTTATGTTCACTATTATAAGCAATCATTGAGCCACACAAGGTACAATACGCTCCTGTTACATCAACACCACCAATAGTATCAGTAAACATTTCATGCCAAGCTAAAATCCTTTTTGGATAAGCTCTTGCATCACCGTTAATAATAACACCGAAGACAACATTATCATCAGCTAGGTATTTAGCCTTTTTAACCGAAATCATTTCAGGGTTTCTAAGTGGAGGTATTCCATCTCTTCTAACCCCACCCCAGCGAATCTCATCTAGGCGTATACTAGATTTAGGGTTTTCAAAATATTCTTTAAATCTAGGATCGATACTAGAGTATGCCCAACTTTTAAAATCAGCATAATACTTAGGAGGAGTTATATTTTGATTCCAAGACCATTGATACCATTTATTGATATTAGTGTTAAAGTCTTGTTTCGTTTTAGTTTTTAGTATCAGTAATAAATTATTATTCAATTTACTGTTTCTAGCTAATGAAAGGCTCTCAATTAATAAGGGTATATATGATTCACTCCAGTTATTATTAATTTTACTTATTATTCTGTCTTGCTCTTCCTTACTCGATATTAAAAGACTTTGAAAATCTTTTAACTCTATACTAGTAGCGCTATCCTTAGCGCTTACTGGAGAAGCAAATAATGCAGAAATAAGGAGCAGTATTAAAATAATATTTAAGTAGTAGTATTTCATATATGGTTCTATTGTTAATTCATCTTTTGGTTGGCAGCGTAACTTACTTGTTTATTCTAGACTATTATCACTTATGCATATCGTGCGTAACTAGTATTTTCTTCTTTTTCTCTCAGCATACTATTTACAAGGTTTGAAAGTATCTTCACTGAGAATGGCTTAATTAAGTATGCATACCCAAGAGATGAAGTTAAAGCGTGATTCTTACGGTTTTTATGACTTTCCATCATTATAACTTCAGCATTAGGACTAAGAGTTTTTGCTAATGATGTAAATCTAAAGCCAATATTATTTTCTGCTTCTATATCACATAAGATTAAATCAATTTTATTATTTAATACCGTTTTTAAGCCTTCAAAAGAGTTACTAGATTTATAGACATTATATCCTAAAACCTCTAAGGCTATACTATATACATCTAACTGAAGTTTTTCGTCTTCTAATATTAATATATTTTTTTTCATAATAGCTCCAAAAATTATTTGATTAAATATCTATTGACTACTACGTGCTTGACTATAAAAGGTTACAAAAAAATATTATATAATTAGCAAATGTAAATGATTTGCTAAGTTTGATTAAAAAGCTTTATATTTTCGTGTTATTAAGCACTGTTAAAAAGCATTAAATAAGAAGGAATTGGAAATGAAGAGTTTAATACGCTTGCTAGTAATAGGTATTTTTATCCAGAGCGCTGCTGGTATTTGTTTTTCACAAGAAGATTCAAACAAGCCTTTTTACTTAGGAGGGATACAAGTTAATGAGCCTGATCATCAGGTTTGGGCTAAAGCATTAAAACGCAATTCCTTAAACACTGTGGCAGTTACAGTTTATGCAAAACAAGGTAATTGGAATACTTCAAACATCTGGTTTAACAAAGAGGAGCAAGCTGTAATAAGTGAGATTAAAGCTGCTAAAAAAGAAGAATTAGAGGTTATATTGATCCTAAGAGTTGCACTTGATCATAAATTTGAAAAAAATAAATTCCTTTGGCATGGCATGATAATGCCAACGAGCAAGAATGAGCTAGAACAATGGTTTGTAAAATATAAAAAATTTGTAAATAAATGGGCAAAGATTGCTGAAGAATTAAATGTTGATGTTTTTGGAATAGGTAGTGAAATGAATTATCTCGCCTCTACTACTCAGATTAATAGTATTCCCCCTTTAATAGAGTATTACTTAAATGAAGATAAACAAAGAAATAAGATTTCATTAATAAGTAAAAGCTATAAAGATATTAAAGCGAAAGATCCAAACTTTATTCCAAACTTAGTTAAGGAATCAGAAGCATTTAAGAAATGGGCTTTAGAAATTACAGATAATATTGATTTAAAATCTGCCCAATTAGTTAAGGAATTAAATAAATCACGAAAAAAACTAAATCAAAATTGGCTCTCAATTATTAAAGAAACACGCAAACATTATAAGGGTAAGCTTTTATACGCTGCAAATTTTGACCAGTTTAAAGAAGTTGGTTTTTGGAATGAGTTAGATTTTATAGGAATTAATGCATACTTTCCACTTAGAACTGGAAATAAGCTAGAGAATGAAACATCAAAAGATTTAAATAAGTTATTAATAAAAGGATGGAAAAATATATTTGATGACATTGAATTATTTAAAAATAAAAAAAATATAAAAGATAAGAAAGTTATCTTTTCTGAATTAGGATATACTTTTAAAGAAGGTTCAAGCATCGCTCCCTGGGCAAGTAATGGGTATAGCCTAGATGAAAGTCATGAAAATCCAAAGATTATTTTTTGGAAGCAACAAGAAGAAAATTATTTTGAAAGAATTCAAGCAATAGAAGCATTAGCTACTGTAACAGCTGGTTATACTAATACTTTAGCAGGAGTTTTGTATTGGAAACTCTCTACTATTAAGTCACATATTGAAATAGAGCCTTTTGTCCACATCTTAGATTACGATAGAGACAAGGATTTCACTAAAAGCCTAATTAAATTGATGTATAATTAGTAGTTTTTTAAGTCTTAAATTTTATTTTGTAACTTTTAACTTATAGCTCCGTAGTATTTAGTATCTACAAACTAATTGGAGAAAATTATGTCGCAATGCAATCTATGTAAAGAAGATACAAGAAGTAACAAGCACAGAATAAAGCATTTTGCTATGAATTTTATTGCTGAGATGCATCCTCAATGGGTTAAAGCCGATGGAAGTTGTCCTGAGTGTGAAAATTTTTATAAAAATGATTTAAATAGTTTATTAGAAATATCTGAAAC
>CAYOZL010000042.1:0-20201 GCA_964408435.1 uncultured Bdellovibrionales bacterium
AATTTGATGTGTTGTTGAATTTATTTAATGGCTTTGGTCAAGGCGACCCTATGCTAGGAGAGACTTATGGAATAGTTAAAGTTGAATTCTCACCTGAGAATTCAATAGATGGATATTCTGCTCTATATAGATTCTCACCAACTAATAGCGATATAGAATTTGCAGTAATAAAAGAATATGCGAATTCAATTACTGGAACGAGCTATGCTGCTGCGAATACTTTTCAACCTAGTTTAGCGCCTGATGAGCGTAATTACGCTGTAATCCATTGGTTACAACTTGCAAACCATAACGAAACAGCAGCTAAATCATTTACTGTTAATAGATATGACCAAGCAGGTGCTCCTATTGATAGTAGGATGCTAACACTAGACCCTCTAGCAAGGTTTGATATTCAAACAGGGCATGAAGATTTAGTTAATGGAAGAACAAATGAAGTTTCTCTAGTAGAGGTAGTACCAAGCGATCCTAGTAGTCCGTATGGTGGAGAGTTATTTAGATACGGTGGAGATAGTAATCCAGGGTTTTTCCCAAGTGTATACAGCTTTGGCCTATCAGATAATCTACTAAATGGAGATTCAAACGCTAAACAAGTATTTGTCTCTACTGCAGGAGCTGCTGTTCCGTATGTAGAAGTATACAATACTTCAAATTCAGCCGATGTGATTCAAGTTGAGATTAAAAGGTATGATGGCACTTCAGTGTTCTCTCAAGCAGTATCACTGGCTGCAAGAGAGCAAGTTCATATCCCAGCAGCTTCACTACTTGGTGCGGGAACGCATGGAATAGTACTTGCAAGTAGCACAAATGGTAATAATTTCTTTGCTAAAGCAAGTCATTACTACTATGAGCCAAGCGGAAGAATCTCTGCTACGAATACTAGGCATGGGGTAGCTGCTTTAACTAATGTAGGCTCTAGTGTTTATAATACTTTCTTAGACCAATTTAATTGGCTTAAATTATTTAATAGTGATTCTGCTACTCAAAACGTGTTAATAGAAGCATTTGATTTAACTGGCAACCCTGTTGGATCAAGTAATGTTTCTATCCCAGCTGGTCAGGGTATAGATGTTGAATTAGAAGTTAGCTTAGGATTTGGCTTAATTAATGACAGCTACGGTCAAGTTAGAGTTACTCCTTCTGCTCCAAATGTGATTACAGCAGACTTAATTAAGACTAGACCTTCGGCTCTTGATAACTATACTGATTTAGTAAAAGGATTGCCAATTAGATAAAGAGATAAAAATAATAGTAGGCCAATAAGTTGGTCTGCTATTATTTACTTTTAGCCATATACCTACTTCTACAATTATTTAATATGAGATTAAGTATGTGGCTAATTTAGTGTCTTAATTGACTAGAAATTACATAATTCCTCTAAATATCATCTTGATAATGCCCTTGAAAAGCTCAAACACTTAAAATCATTTTTTCATTAGCTAAGCAATATGGTTTATGTTAACCATATTGCTTAGAGCACATTATCATCTGGATGAAATCAAGCAGGCTTTCTTAAGACCTGAGCAGTTGAAAATCAAATTTACTTTGAACCACTCTGAATTGACTTTTGTATCAGACGCAATTGCATTTAAACGCCGGTGAATAGCACGGCGCTCACTACGTGATAATTTGCTTTTCACGATTAATAACCTTTCTATCTATCGATAATTTTTTGACTTGAAGACAAAAAATATCTTTTTAGCTAATCTTCTCCTTCCCGTATTAGAATGTAGAAGAGCCTAGCTCTAATGACTCATAGCGTTCATTATTGTTTTAGTCGGAATATAGCCACTGATTTTATTTAACAACGATAAATCTTAGTAGAAACAAGAGCTTACTTAAAGGAAATTGTTTCCAGCTTGATCAACTCTCTAGGAAACTAAGGAAAAATAGTGTTTAGGCTTCAATTAATTACTAAAAAAACATAATAAATACTTAAAATTGCTTATCTATTTTCTCGTGATATAAAGCATAAATATGAGAGTAGGCTTTAAAACATTTGGTTGCAGAAGTAATCATGCAGACACTATCGATCTGCAAGCTGCTCTTGTTGAAAAAGGTTCAACGCCTGCAAATAAAGATTTAGATGTCATAGTAGTAAACACCTGTAGTGTTACCGACCAAGCTGATAACGAAGCTTATAGATATATAAGAAAGACTAAAAGAGATAACCCAAATTCAAGAATCGTTGTAACTGGATGTTTAGCAGAACTTGAAACTAAAAAGTTAGCTGAGCTTGAAGATGTAGATGCAGTAGTAGGGCCTGGGAAAAAGTCAGATGTTTTAAAAGCTATTTACTCTGGAGAAACAGCTTTAGATACATTGCCCAAAAAATTTCGCTCTAAAGGAAAATCAATTTCTCTTAATGATAAAATCTCAGATGCACTAGCTAGCCCAGGAACTCATCTAGGTGAGCTAAAGCAAAGAGCTAGATATCACTTAAGAATTCAAGAAGGCTGTGAGAATACATGCACTTTTTGTATTATTCCTCACACTAGAGGGCATTTAAGCTCTAGACCTCAAGAGTTAATTCTTGATGACGTAGTGAAATTAGAACAAGTTGGTTATAAAGAAGTAGTAATAACTGGAACTCATATTGGTGGATACGGCGAAGATATGGGTAGTAGTCTATTTGAGCTTCTTAAAGCTATTAAGGGCTTAGACTTAGATCTACGTATTAGACTAAGTTCTATAGATCCTAATGACTTACATCCAGAATTATTAGAGTTTTTTGTAGAAAATCAGGATTTCTTCTGTTCCCATTTACATATTTGTGTTCAATCTTTTTCAGATAACACCTTAAAAAGGATGAATAGACGCTACAAACTTGCGGAAATACATAATATCGTACATTATATTACTGACAAAGTTCCTAAGTTATGTTTAGGTACGGATATAATAGCTGGGTTTCCAGGAGAAAGTAGGCAAGAGCTAGACGAAGGCGTTAATGAATTCCTTAGGCTACCTTTTTCCTATATTCATGTATTCCCATATTCTGAGCGATCAGGCACTGCTGCTACTAGGTTAGATGGCAGTATTGAAGTTGCTGAGAGAAAAAGACGAGCTGCCCGCTGGAGAAGTATTGGTGAGAGAAAGAAAAAAGATTTCTATAACTCGCTTAGTAATAAGACTCTAGAAGTAGTTCTTGAAAAAGTAGATAACAGCGACCCAAGTAGAACAGTTCTTTACGGAACTTCTAGGGAGTATGTTTCTACTAAAATATTATGTCCTGATAATAACATAGACAACGGCACTTTAGAGCTGGGGCAATACGTCAAAGCTCAAGCTATAAAATATGATGAGGATAAGTTATTATGTCGTTTATTAAGCCAGGAAAATTAAGACCAGTTCTTAAGAAATCTAGGCCAGAAGCCAAACCAAGAAATATCTGGGAAGATTTCAATAACGGAAAAACAAACTCTAAGAAAAAAGAATATAAAAAAAGCATTGGAAACAGAATGCTTCCTACTGCTAAGAAGCAAGAAGAGCATGTAGAAGCTGTAGAAGACGTAAATGCTATTCCGTATAAAGCTAGAACTGATTACCAAGTAATTGAAGAAAAACTAGGTGTTAAATTTAATGATATCTCGCTATTAGCAAGGGCATTAACTCATAGATCTGCTCTTGGAATAAAAGAAAGAGCTGATTATGAAAGACTAGAATTTCTTGGAGATGCCGTACTAGATTTAACTATGGCACATTTATTAAGTGATGTTCATCCAGATGCAAAAGAAGGTGAATTATCAAAAATGAGAGCTGCGCTCGTTAACACTCAAGCATTAGCAGTTTTTGCTAAGAAGTTAGAACTAGGGCCATTTATTAAGCTAGGAAGAGGGGAACTATCAAGTGGAGGAGCTGAAAGGCCTTCTATTTTAGCTGATGTTATGGAAGCTGTAATTGGGGCAGTCTATAGAGATAGTGATTACGCCAATGCTTTTCAGATGATTCAAAACATTTACGGTGATAATGTTAATAAAGTAACTCCTTTTGATCCAAAAACTGAGCTACAAGAAGTGCTACACGCTGCAGGTAGTGAGCCACCTACATATTTATTAGAAATGGTAGAAGGCCCGGAACATGCACCTACTTTTGTAACTATTGTAATGGTTGATGGTGAAGTGGCAGGAAGAGGTCGAGGCACTACAAAGAAAGCAGCTCAACAAGCAGCAGCTGCTGAAACTCTTAATAAAATGGCACCTGATGCACCTATGCCTGAGCTGGAAGAGGACCAAAATTTATTTCTACCTAAGTTTTTACTAGTAGGGGATGTAAGCTATAATTCTCAAATTGTTTCAATTGAGTAATTATTAAGCGTGTGTAGTAAATACTAGCTAATGGATAATACAGTTAAAAATTTAGAAATTAATAATGGTCTTAAAAGCAGTAATAAAAACAGTGCAGAGACTAAATGCGGTTTAGTTGCACTAATTGGTCCTGCAAACTCTGGAAAGTCTTCATTAGTTAATGCATTAGTTGGTAATAAAGTTAGTATTGTTACTGCAAAAGAACAAACCACTAGATTTAATGTCTTAGGAATTAGAACAGAAGAAAATTCTCAAATAATCTTTGTTGATACACCTGGTTTTCTAGCAAGACGTTACAGAGGCGCATTATCAAGGTTTATCGCTTCACAAACAGCAGAGTCTACTCATGGCTGTGATATTATTGCGCTAGTTCTAGACGTTGCAATGGCAATTAAAGATAAGCAGTATATTAAAAGAGCTCTTGATTCACTAAAGAATCAAAATGTAGAAAAAATCGATTTTATACTACTTAATAAAATAGATTTGATTGATAAAGTGCAATTACTTCCAGTAATCAATGAGCTAACATCAGAAGAAAAGGTCAGTAACGCAGAGATTATTCCAATATCTGTTAAGAAAAAAGATGGCCTAAAAATTATAGATAAAATTTTTGAAGAAAAAATTCCTTTTGGGCCTTATCTTTATGGTGAAGATAAAATAACGAATAAAGCAGATTATGTAATAGTAGTTGAAACAGTTAGAGAGAAGTTAACTCATATCCTTCAAAAAGAATTGCCATATTCATTAGTAGCACTACTTAGTAGTTGGGAAAAAGAAGATAAAATCTTAAAAATAGGCATTGATATTGTTGTTGATAAAGAATCACAAAAAAGAATAGTTATTGGTAAAGGTGCAAGAGTTTTAAAAGAAGTAGGTAGCAGAGCACGCGAAGAACTAGAGAAGATATTTGAAACTAAAATTTATTTAAACTTAAAAGTAAAAGTTAAAAAAGACTGGACTAAAGATCAAAACAAGGTAGAGCAATGGCACTTAAAACTCCAATCATAGCCATAGTTGGCAGACCAAATGTAGGGAAATCTACGCTATTTAATCGTATTCTAGGTGAGAAGAAAGCTGTAGTTGAAGATATTGCTGGGGTTACTAGGGATAGAAACTACGCATATGTTGAGAAATATGAAGTTGATTTCATGATAGTCGATACAGGTGGTTTTGATAAATTATCTGATAGAGATGAAATTCAGGAACAAGTAGTCGAGCAAGCTATGGCAGCTGTTGAAGAAGCAGATATTGTTCTAGCTGTTTTTGATGGTCTTGATGGCTTGCATCCTGCGGATCAAGAAGTGGTTAGTATTTTAAGAAGATATGAAAAGCCTATAATTTATTTAGTTAATAAGGTTGATGGAGATGAGCTTTCTGCAGTTACAGCAGAGTTTTATCAATTAGGAATCTCTGATATTCAAAATGCTAGTGCCTTACACGGCCATGGAGTTAATAGGATTGTTAAGCATTGTCTAAAAACACTTCCTAATTATAAAGCTCTAGTTAGCTCAGCTAAAACAAAGCGTGAGAAAGAGAAACTTGCAGCTGAGATAGAGATAGAGAGAAATAAAAAATATATTGAAGAAGTTGAAGAGCTAATTAAAAACGAAGAAGAGATCGTTAAAGCAGATTCTGAAGAGAAAAAAGAAGAAAAAGAGCAAATAGAAGAAGAGCAGTTTTTTGCCCCTGTATTTTTTGAAAGTGGAGAAGAAGATACGGTAGTAGAAAATAGTGCAAGACAATACGAAAAAGACTTCTCTGTTAAAAAACCTATAAAAACAGCTGGAAACTTAGCTTTACAAGCAGAACAAGAACCTTTACCTGAAATTGATTATAATGATTTAAAAAGTATTAAAATTGCTATTGTTGGTAAGCCAAATGTTGGAAAATCAACACTTTTAAATACTCTAACTGGAGAGAAAAGAGCTCTTACTTCTCCAATTGCAGGAACAACTAGGGATCCTCTAGATGTATTACTTACTAGAGATGGTGTTGATTACCGCATAGTCGATACTGCAGGATTGAGAAAAAAAGGCAGAATTTCAGATCGAATAGAAAAGTATAGTGCAATGCGTTCTATTAGAGTTATCTCTGAATCTGATGTTGCATTAGTATTAATTGATGCAGAAGTTGGCCCTACAGAACAAGATGCAAAGATTATTGGTATTGCTCATGACCAAGGAAAAGGCTTAGTTATAATTGTAAATAAGTGGGACAAGGTTAAAAAGACTCACCGCTCTGCAAAAGACTTTGAGCAAAACATTAGAGATACATTTAAATTTATTCCTTATGCACCTATAATTTACATAAGCGCACTTAGTGGAAAAAGATGTCCTAAGGTAATTGAAACTGCAAATATGGTAGCAAATCAAAGGAATATGAGAATTCCTACTTCTAGATTAAATAGAGTTTTACAAAAAGCTTTTAGAAGAAATTCACCTGCGTTTTATAGAGGCAGAGAAGTTAAGCTATATTTCGCAGCACAAGTTTCAACTAGCCCACCTAGATTAGCTTTGTTTCTTAATTTTCCTAAAGAAATACACTTTTCTTATCTAAGATATCTTAAAAATAACGTTAGAAGAGAATTCGGCTTTATTGGAACTGATGTTAAGTTTTCTTTAAGAAAGAAAAACCAAACTTAGAAGCACAGAGCTCTCAGAGTAGACTGAGACACAGAGAGTGATTTTATAATTTTATACTCTGTATCTTTCTTTCCTTTGTGACCTCTGTGCTAGTTATAGATCTTGCAATTTCTCCAGTATTTTGCTAGTAGTTCGCATGGCTATACAGAAAACATTCCAATTATATACATCACATTCACTATACAACTTTCATAGAGGTGTTTTATGAAAGAGCAAGATATACCTTTAGCGTTAACCTTTGATGATGTTCTACTTCAACCTGCTGAGTCTGAAGTACTGCCAAACCAGGTAGATATAAGTACTAAACTTAGTGATAAAATTAAATTAAACGTTCCACTAGTAAGTGCAGCAATGGATACAGTTACTGAATCTAGACTTGCAATAGCAATGGCTCAGGAAGGTGGTATTGGAATAGTTCATAAGAATTTAACTCCAGAGGAACAAGCAGAAGAAGTGCTAAAGGTTAAAAAATCTGAAAGTGGAATGATTCAAGATCCACTAACGGTTGAGCCTGAGAATAAACTTTCACAGGCATTAGAGATTATGCAGAGATATAAAATCTCTGGTCTTCCAGTAACTAAGTCTGATGGAACAATTGCTGGAATTGTAACTAATAGAGATTTACGCTTTGAGACTAATTTTGATAAGTCTGTAAATGAAGTAATGACTAAAGATGATTTAGTCACCGTGGCTCCTGGAACTAGTTTAGAGCAAGCAAAGGTTTTACTTCATAAACACAGAATAGAAAAACTTTTAGTAGTTGATGAAAATAGAAAACTAGAAGGCTTAATTACTATTAAAGATATTGAAAAGGCTAAGAAATATCCTAATTCTTCTAAAGATGAGCTTGGAAGATTAAGAGTAGGAGCTGCTGTAGGAGTTTCAAAAGACTTTCAAGAAAGATTAGAGCTTTTAATTCGAGCAGGGGTAGATGTAATTACTCTTGATAGTGCTCATGGACATTCAAAAGGAATTCTTGATTGTTTAAAAGAAATTAGAAGACAGTATCCTGATTTAACTCTTATTGCTGGTAATATTGCCACTGCTGAGGGAGCAAAAGCATTAGCTGATGCTGGGGCAAATTGTGTGAAGGTTGGAATTGGGCCAGGTTCGATTTGTACTACAAGAATAGTCTCTGGTGTTGGGGTTCCACAGGTAACTGCTGTGATGGAAGCTTCAAAAGCAGTAAGTGGAAATAACATTAGTATAATTGCAGATGGTGGAATTAAATTCTCAGGGGACTTAGTAAAAGCAATTGCTGCTGGTGCAGATGCTATAATGATTGGCTCCTTGTTTGCTGGAACTGAAGAAGCACCAGGTGAGACTGTTTTATATCAAGGTAGAAGTTTTAAACTTTACAGAGGAATGGGCTCAGTAGGGGCAATGAAAAAAGGCTCAAAAGATAGATATTTCCAAAATGACCAAGATGATGCTGGAAAACTAGTGCCTGAAGGAATTGAAGGAAGAGTGCCCTATAAAGGCTCGCTATCTTCATCTGTTTATCAATTAGTAGGTGGTTTGAAATCTGGTATGGGGTACTGCGGAACTAAGGATATAAGTGAATTAAAAACAAAAGCTAAATTTGTAAGAATAACTTCAGCAGGGCTAGGAGAAAGTCATGTGCATGATGTCTATATTACTAAAGAAGCTCCTAATTACTCTATGAAGTAAGTTACAAGATAAAGTAAATATAAAAATAAAAAATTTAAAGGCTATAAAATGAAATCCAATCTGTTAATCCTTGATTACGGTTCTCAATACACTCAACTAATTGCTAGAAGCATAAGAGAGCTTGGAGTGTTTTGCGAGATTGTTCCAGGGAATCTAAGCTTTGAGAGATTTTCTAGTTATAATCCAAAAGCAATCATTTTATCAGGTGGCCCTGCTTCAGTTAATATTGAAGGAGCACCTAAAATTGATCAGAAAATATTAGACCTAGGTCTTCCAACTCTTGGAATTTGCTACGGTATGCAGTTATTAACTCAGTCTTACGGCGGTAAGGTCGGTGGTTGGTCTGAAGAGAAATCAGAAGGTGAAGAATCATCAAAACGAGAATTTGGTAGAGCAGAGATTAAAGTTAGTGAAAAATCAGGTATTTTTTCTGCTGTTGGTGATTCACTAGAAGTTTGGATGAGCCACGGAGATAAAGTAACCGAGTTACCAAAAGGCTTTAAAACACTAGCTTCTAGCTCAGGCTCACCAGTAGCTGCTTTTTGTAATGAAGAAAAGAAGATATACGCAGTTCAGTTTCATCCAGAAGTAAATCATACACCTAAGGGTAAGGATATACTTTCAGCTTTTGTATTTAATGTATGTTCCTTAGAAAAAGACTGGAATGCAGGCTCATTTGTTACTGACACAGTAGAAGGAATTAAAGCAAAAGTTCCTACTGGAAATGTTGTTTGTGGTTTAAGCGGTGGAGTAGACTCAACAGTTGCAGCTGTTTTAGTTAATAAAGCAATTGGGCATAGGCTTCATTGTATTTTTGTAGATAATGGGCTTTTAAGAAAAGACGAAGCAGATGAAGTAAACGAAATGATGAAGACTCTTGGTCTTAATCTTCACTTTGTTGATGCCAGTGAACGCTTTTTAAAAGCATTAGATGGGGTGACCGACCCAGAGAAAAAAAGAATAATTATTGGTCATACCTTTATTGATGTTTTTGAAGATGAAGCAAAAAGAATTTCTGATGTGAATTATCTAGTTCAGGGTACTTTATACCCAGATGTAATTGAAAGTGTTTCAGTTATTGGACAAGCAGTAACAATTAAAAGCCATCATAATGTAGGTGGACTTAAAGAAAACATGAAGCTAGAGCTAATTGAGCCTTTAAGAGAGCTATTTAAAGACGAGGTTAGAAAAATTGGTCTAGAAATGGATATTCCAGAGTCTTTTATCTACAGACAACCTTTCCCTGGGCCGGGTCTCGCAGTTAGATGCCTAGGAGAACTTCGAAAAGAGCGTTTAGACAAGCTTAGAATAGCTGATGCAGTAGTTAGAGAAGAAGTTAATAATGCAGGCCTTAATAAAGAAATTTGGCAATCTTTTGCTGTGTTACTTCCTGTGCAGTCAGTTGGAGTAATGGGAGATTCTAGGACATACGATGAGTGTATCGCGATTAGAGCTGTAACATCTCGTGATGGGATGACTGCTGATTGGTACGCTTTTCCAGAGGATCTATTAAGGCGTATGTCTAATCGGATTGTGAATGAGACACCAGGAGTAAATCGGGTTGTATTGGATATTTCTTCTAAGCCTCCTTCTACTATTGAGTGGGAATAAAAAAGCAGAAAAAGCAAGCGCGTATGCGCACTCTTAATCTTAGTCTTAGTCCTAATCTTAATCCTAGTCTTGGTCTTAGTCTTTTTTCTTAGTCTTAATCCTAGTCTTTCTCTTTGCCTTTTTCTTAATCCCCTCTAACTTGTTCTTTTTTTATATATTTATTTGATTTACATACATATAAACTATTTTTGATTTTTTTAGACTAAGACTAAGATTAAGATTAGGACTAAGATTTCGAAGATAAATGCCTATAAATACAGCATGTATTTTTTATGCTACGAAATCTAATATTTACTCATAAATACTATGCGGGTATTTTAATTGCCTATTTGTTCTTTTAACATTTTTATTATTTGGAATTAACTTCATACCTTCAAAAGCTTTTGGCTTTCTAAGGTATGGAAACAGAATTTAGAGTTTTTTCTTAGGTTTAATTTTCTAGATATAGGCAGTGATTAAAGTTTTTAATTTTAATCGCTGTCTATTTAAGTAACTACACTTTACTCAATTTGAGGAAATTTTATGTCTCGTAAGGGAAACCGACGTCAACAATTGGATGCAGCAATTCAACGTTCAGAAAATCGTTCGAATACGCCAGATGACAAACCTACAGAACAAGTCACAGAGGAACAACTGGACGTTCTGATGGCTGATGCTGGAGTTACTCCAACGTCGGTCGCAGTAGTTCAAAAACCAGACAAAACCTGGGCGGAGCACTTGGCTGAACAGCAAATTGTTGAACAGTCAGTTAAACCGGAACCAGAAGTTGTCGTTGATGAACTCCAAGAAGTCGACGATGAATTCTCTCTTGAGAATCTCGTTGAAACAGGGGCGTTAGATGAAGAGTTTGACGGACTTATGTCAGCGCTAATCATGGGTGAAGGTGACTTTACCAATGCTGTCGTCCAAAGCGCAGCTTCGAAATTTGATGGTATCCAATAGTTGATACTCTTGAATTGGTTAACAAAGAGAACCCGACACTTGTTGGGTTCTCTTTTTTTCGGTCTGTTTCCATCCGATCGATATTTGAGATTAAGATTAAGATCAAGATTAAGACTAAGATTAAGGAACGGCAGGCTGTAACTTATTGTAACAACCTGCCGGAAAGGGTTTTATTTTAGTTTCAATTTTCTCTGGTTACTAAACTAGTAACACCACTTTTTCTCCTTATCTCACCAGAAGGCTTTCTTTGGAGCTACAGCACTTGGCACGCTTTGAATCACAGTTGATTGAGGAGGAACAAAGCTCGGCACAGTCCATTTTGGTTGAGACCAGTTAGGTTGAACCAAAATCCCTGGGACCCAATTACTTGGATTTTGAACAACATTCGGTACGGTCGGTGGAGCAGGAACAAAGCTTTGTTCTGCTTGCTGAGTAATTCGCGGTTGTGGTTTTACCGCAGTCTTACTCTTCACTGATTTCTTCCGTGCCACCATCTTCTTTTTCCTCAAGCATTTTGGCATGCTAAGTAGAAAATGATCAGGTGAAATTGTGTAGAAGACTTTGTAGTATTCTTTATTTGAGAGCACTATCTGGACTTCCTCTTTTTCAGTAATTGCCAACTCGCTACCGGTGTACAGGTCTGAGCAAGTACTCGCGTGAATGCAATATAGTTCGAACCACTGCAACATCGATTCTGGAGCTCTCTCGCGGAATACTGTTCTGGCTTCGAGTGACCAGGTTGTCACTTTCCTTGCCATTTGTTTAGTGAAATGATCCCATTTGAAATCATTCATCTGAACACAGCGGAAAAGTGCCTTTTCCTTGCTCCACCTTTTTGTGAGCAGTTGGAAAGCAGGCACCGTTTCGTGAATAAATGCTCCAAAAGCCGCCTTTCGACTTCCTAATTCACGTTTTAGATTCTCAACTGTGTAGCATTTGCAAACGACATTAGAGCATATCTGCTCTTCGAGCCAACATAGCTCGGCACGCGTTTGGTCGTACTTATCAAAGCTGAGCGCCGCAGAGCGGAGCAATTTTGCCACGTCGGTTTTCTGATTAGTACTCAGTTTCCTGAGGTAATCAGAGACAGGTAAGCCATTTGGTTTTGGCATCAAGGTTTTTCCTCTATTGATGCATTTCTGCTTACTAGGTAACATCTTTGAGATAGCGACAAGTTCTGCCGACAAGCTCCCAGTTGTTTTTCCCGAAGCTTTTTTCGCTTGGTGTCCTGCATAGGTGGCGTAAAAACCACTCTCAAGACCTGCGATGTAGTAGGTCTCATTTAAGAGACTTTGTCGTTTTTGTACTTCATCTTGGCCATTGCAAGATGAAGACAATAGCAACCCACACAATAGTGTGAGGGTTACATAAACTAGTGGCCGACTTATCATCGAACACCTCCTTAGAAAGGACACGAAATTAAAATAAAGGGGCAGCCCCTTTAACAGCATAGAATCTCTTCTAGGCTATTAAAGAAGGCATAAAAAACAGACTTAAGAACCTTGTTCTTAAGCTACAGCCTATACCGATATTAAGTTTTCAAAGTCCTACTAAATAGGCTTAGTAGTGAAAATACAGACATTAGAATAGTGTAAATAATAATTAATTACAAATTTACAAGGTTTTTGATCGTTTCAACTGATATTTAAGTGTTATTACAGGCATTTAAATCGAATAATTCATGATTATTTTTATACGTTTTTTCTGCAACATAATAAATAAAGAAGCCCATAAACTCATGGAGGAATTAACTCATTAAATTTTGTCTTGGGTAGAAGTATTAATATAGCGGCCTTGTTAACATTAATTGTTAAAAAGGCTGCACTACAAATAATAATGTTTTTTATAAGCAAGGCTGAGTTTTAAGATTTATAATTTTAAACCTCAGCCTTGAAGTTTTTTGTATTGCAAAGAGTTTGTAAACGAAAAAAAATGGATTGTTCTGCTGAGTTTCTTTGAAACGTGTTTAAAGGAGGATGACTATGTCATCGTCAAAGACTCGCCGTAGTAGGCATCGTCAAAATGGAGTAGGTTATAATCGATTGGAGCCACGTCAGCTTTTAGCTGGTCTAGGTAATGATCCTGGAGTCTCTACAGTCTCTGTTGAGGCTTCCACATTTGAAACTTCAACTTTGTTTGCTGATACTTCTTTCAGTTTTCAAAGTGGAGGAGGCTCCTTTGAGTTTGATTTGCCTGAACAAAATGTTCAGGTAGGTGACAATGATGTCAATGTTTCAGTTATCGAACCAACTGTAAATCTCCAACTTGGAGATACTACGGGTGGAACTGTAGTGACTGATTCAGGCAATCTCTCTGACGTGATTGATGCCATCGATGTTAGCTCTCTTCCCATCAATGAGATGGGTCAGGGCGTTCCGTCGTTGGAGCTCTCGGAGGTTCGAGGTAACTTGGATCAATTTATCATTGAAACGCCTGGTCTTGACCGACCTGAAATTGAAGGGGATATCATTCAAGTATTAACACCACTGGATGAAGGTGCCAATCAATTTTCCGTGTCAATTCTCAACATTGATACGGATGCAGATGGTCAAGGTGATCGTGTGTTCGTTGATACGCTTGAGGGTGAGCCAGAAGACTTTACTGCTGCCTGGAGGTCCGAAGGAGCAAATGGAGTGCTTGAAGGCGTTCCTGTTGACCAAATTGCAGAAATTGAAAGTTTTCGTTTTGTAGAAAGAAGCGCGTTCTTTCAATTCCCAGATACGGGTCCAATCTTTTGGGCTCGTGCTGATATCAACGGAACTGAAGGTTCAGTCGATTTCGATCTAAGACCAGAACTTAGTGCGACTCCGGATTTGAATGTCGAGGTCATGGCAACATTCGCTACTACTGTGAATTTCACAGAAGCAGTGAACAACACAACGAACAATCAATCGTTTGTTGCGCCAATCACGACAGTAAACGCTGTGCAACCAGTGTTTGCTGCCAGACCAGTGATGAATCTAACTGAATTCCCAAGGTTGTTTGGAGCAATAAACTCGCCTGCGAATCAGTTTGTGAGTTCTCCTACGATTCATCAACCGATTGAAAAAAAGGCTGATTGCCCTTGCGAGGGAGCGGCTGAAACGGTTAGTGATTCAGTAGAGAAAATGCAAGAAGCTGTTGAACCTAGTGATCTGGAAAGTCCCCAAACGCCAACGCAGACTGAAGAGGATTCAACAGACAAGGCTTTCGAAGGTTGGGACGTTGACAATGTTGAAGGGTTTGACTTGTTGCCAGAAGGTAACGAGCCTAACCTAGCACCAACGTCATCAAACTTTCCTGTGTTCCCTAAAAGCACAGAAAGTGACTCTACTTCAGCTGCTGCTTTTGGAACTTTAGCAGTGCTCGGATTAGCGGCAACTGGTATAGTCACTATACTTCGTCGCGACTAATCAAACGCTGGCTCTATAAACCAATAGCTTCTTAGTGAAGACTCAGAAGCTGTTTCCTAACACCAGTATTCAAGAGCAATCTTGAATACTGGTCTCTTAGGTGTTTTGGCATGCGGTTTTACTTTGTAAAATTTGTAGTGCATGCCGATTCATTTTCTATAATTTATTATTTAAACTTATCTAGCTATATAAATTACAAAAATTAAAAGTATACAAACTATGTAGCTAACTTTATCTTTAAGCGTAAAAACTACAGGGTCTTGTTCTACTTGTCCTCTTGTAACTAAGATCCAAAATCTAGAAATCCAATAAATAAGAATTAGACTTAAAGCCCAAAGAATTGAAGGGTAGGAGTAGAGTTCTTTTACACTTTCAGATTGAACATAGAAAGCTAGAACTAAGGTGGAAATTAGTCCTGTGCTAATTCCTAGTTGAGTAAGGAGATTTAAATCAGAAGTTCTGTAAGCTCTATTATTGCTCTCAATATTTTCTGATTTTATTAACTCTGATACTCTTTTAGCTAGTGCAAGACTTAAAAAGAAAAACAAGCAAAAACTAAGAAACCATTGTGATATGACTATGTTTGTAGCGGTTGCTCCAGCGAAAACTCTAAAAGCATAAAAACTAGCAAGCATTACTACGTCAAGTAAAAGAACTGATTTTAAAAATAATGAGTAGAGTAGTGAGCAAGATAAATATATTGTAATAAGATAAAAATAATTTTTAGGTAAATAAGTGCTTAGAAAAAAGACTAGTAAAGTTAGAATAATTATTAAAAAATAATAACTCTTTTTACTTAACTCACCCGAGGCTAAAGGCCTTTTAGATTTATAAGAATTTAACTTATCAGTTTTAAGGTCTAGAATATCGTTAACTAAATAACCAATAGAAGCAGTAAAACTAAATACTGTAAAAGCTAATATGCATAAGCTTAATACCTTTGGGTTTTCTATTTTATGAGAGAGGATTGCAGGTAGAAAGATTAGTAAATTCTTTGCCCAGTGATGGGCTCTAATGGCTTTTATGTAGTTAAATAAGTGTTTAAACATTTAAGCTATTAATATTACTAGAGAATTATTAAGTAAAGGATTCAACAAAATAATCTAAGCTGTCGATATTATTATAGTAATGGAGCACTTAGATAATAGTATTGATAATACTACTGAGCAAGACAGCACTTTTAAAGGCACTGATCTTTTAGCTGGTAGGTACAGAATTTTAACAGAAATAGGTTCTGGTGGAATGGGCTATGTACTAAAAGCAGAAGATACTCTTTTAAATAATAAAATCGTAGCTATAAAAACTCTTTATAAAGAAACTTATCATGATGAGGATTTTATACAGAATTTTAAAAATGAAGTTAATATTCTTCAGTGTCTAAGTCATCCAAATCTAGTTAGAGTTTATGATATTTTTTCTGTTAGAGATTCTTTGTTTTATACAATGGAATTTGTAAATGGTCAGGATTTACTTAAATACGTAACTAAAAATAAACTTAACATTCATGATTTTACAGATTTAATTATTCAAGTTTGTAAAGGCTTAGAAAATATTCACGATAATGGATTAATACATAGAGACTTAAAACCAGAGAATATATTAGTAGATAACAAGGGTGTAATAAAGATTGCTGATTTTGGTTTAGCTAAGCCTTATAGTTCCGGAGATACAATAAGTAGGAATATCGCAGGGACAACAAATTATATGTCTCCTGAAATGTGTGTAGGAAGTGAGTTAAGTAATAAGTCTGATTTATATACTTTAGGTATTATTATCTATGAGTTAATTTCTCTAAGGACTCCTTTTGACCATGATTCAGATAATATAGTTTTTTATAAACATGTTCACGAAACTCAAAATAGCTTAAAGGATATAATTGAAGAAGTTCCTGATTGGCTTTCAGATTTAGTTGATTCTTTACTTCAAAAAGATCCAAATTTAAGGCCTACAAATGCTAGAGAAGTTATAAGAACTATAAGAGCGAATCTTTATGGTGAGCAGTTTGAAGCTGATAGTTCTAGTAGTAATACTGCTGAGAGATTTGATACAAATGTTTTTGAAATGGAGAATAAAACTCTTTTATCTAGTCTAACTAAAAGAAAGAAAGATAAAGCACAAAATGTAGCAAGTAAGACAGAAAAAAATAGCAGTAAAAAAAGTTTTAATTTGAGTTCTTTGTTATTTCCTTTTTTTACCACACTTGTTTTCTTAGTAGCTGCTTTCTATGTGTCTATTATGACAAAAATAGTTAAAGACCAAGATTTTATAGAAAAGATTAGTAGTTTTACTGTTCAAGATTTATTTAAGAACACAAAGCCAGTTCAAGGTCAGCTTAATGTTAGAATGCCTGAATTCTCAGATAATAAAACAGCTATACGTTTAGCTGAAAAGCCTAAAATAACTTGGGCTCAAAAAGGCAATGAATTGTATCTTAAGAACTTAAAGGTTTATGTGAAAAATTTTGGAAAATCTAACGCAGAAAATATTGAAGTTAGAGTTACAAATAACAAAGAATTTTCTGTTGTTTTATCTGGACCAAATAAGATATCTACTCACTCTTTAGCTGAATTTAAGTTAAAACAAGAAGTAAAAGTTGATAGAAAATATAAGCTTTTTACTGAGATTGAATGCTCAAATTGTTTAGACGTTAAATTCTAAGAATAGAAAGATTGTCAAAAGTGTTCTAAGAAAGTATTAATACACTTCATATGGATGTAGATAAACTTTTAAAAGAACTAGGTCAGCAACATTTAGTTGGTAAGGTAAACGATTCAAAAATTAAAGAGCATTTGCTCTTTATAAAAGAGCTTAATCTTAATGAAGCTCAGAATAAAATAGAAGATGTCAAAACTAGCGAAGTTTTAAATTTAGACCAACGTAGTAAAAATAAAAAAATAGAAGAAATTGGGGTAGAGGCATATAAAAATGCTGAAGTAGCTGTAGTAATGGTAGCTGGAGGCCAGGGCACTCGTTTAGGTTTTAATGGACCAAAGGGCTGTTATAAAACATCAGTTGTTAAACAAAAGTCTTTGTATCAATTACATTCTGAAAAAGTTCTTGCTACTAGCCTTAAATATGGCAATAGAGTTCCTTTTTTAATCATGACTAGTCCTGCTACTGATAAAAAGACTAGAGATTTTTTTGAAGAAAATAATTTTTTTGGTTTAAGTAAAGAACAGGTTCATTTCTTTGTTCAAGCAACTGTTCCTAGCACTGATTTAGACGGTAAGCTTTTACTTAGTGGTGATGATTCTTTAGTGCAAAATCCAGATGGCCACGGCGGTTGCTTTACTGCCTTGATTAGTAGTGGACTCTTAGAACAGCTTACAAAAACAAATATTAAGCATTTAGCTTATATCCAGGTAGATAATTATCTAGCACCTATTTTTGATCCTTTTTTAATTGGCTTAGCTGTAGAAAAAAATGCAGATGTAATCACTAAGGTAGTTGAAAAAACAAAGCCAGAGGAAAAGGTGGGATTATTAGTTAATGTGAATGGTAAAGACTCTATTCAAGAATATATAAATTTATCTGAAGAAACTTTAAAAGAAAAAGAAGGTAATAAGCTTAAGTATTGTTGGGGCAATACTGCAATGCACTACTGGAGCATTGATTTCTTTAATAGAGAAAAATCTAATAAGCTTACTGTTCATAAAAGCAAGAAGCCATTAAAAACAAAAAATGGCGAAGTTCAAGGCTATAAATATGAAAGATTTATATTTGATTTACTCCCTCTAGCAAAAGTTAGCTTAGGATTAGAAATAGATAGAAACTCTGAGTTTGCTCCCCTTAAAAATAAAGAAGGAAGTGACAGCATAGAAACAGTTCACGAAATAAGTTCTAGTCTTTATAGGTCTTGGCTTAAAGAATGTAATATTGAACTAGCACTAGAGAAGAAAATAGAAATAAGCCCTTTATTAGCTTTGAATGAGCCAGAGCTTAAACTTGCACTTGATATTGATAAGAGTCTAGTTGCTAAGCTTAAATCAGAGCAAGTAAAGATCTATTTAGAATAGTTGTTCTATTATTTATCATTAAGATTATCTAATAATTCATGACAATAAGTTCTATTAAGCTTATAATGTTACATAACAATATTATATAGCTGTAATATTTAGATAGCCTATTAAGAGAGGATTAAAATGAAAGAAAGTAATAATAAAACTGATTGTGGTGAAAAATGTAATTGCACTACTTGTAATTGCTGTTGCAAGTGTTGTTGTTCAAAGTGCGATTGCACTAAGTGTGGTTGTTCTTAATAGCTGTATCTAGTTATACAGTTAATCTTAGAAAAAAAAGAAGTAGATTTAAACCTACTTCTTTCTATTAAATCTTTCGTATTTTTTCTTAAATTTATCGATTCTACCTTCAGTATCAAGAACTCTTTCATCGCCAGTATAAAACGGGTGTGAGTAGCTAGATATTGCAATGGAGTAAAGAGGGTATTCGTTACCATCTTCCCATTTAACAGTTTTGTCTGTTTTAACAGTAGATCTAGTTAAAAATGATTTTCCACTACTTGCATCTTGAAATACAACAGCACGATAATCTTCTGGGTGAATATCTTTTCTCATTACCAACTAGCCTTCTTAACACCAGGTAACATTCCTTCAAGCGCTTTTTGTCTTAAAGCAAGTCTTCCTAGTCCAAACTTCTTGTAAACTCCTCTTGGTCTACCAGTAAGCTCGCATCTGTTTCTAACACGGATAGGATTAGCGTTTCTTGGTAGCTTTCTAAGTTTAGCAAATGCCTCATGTAGTTCTTCAGGATCAGTCTTTGGGCTTCTGATCTTTTCTTTTAACTCAGCTCTTAACTTCGCGTATTTAGCAACAGTTGCCTTACGCTTGTTATTCTTAACTATCATGCTTTTCTTAGCCATAAATCTCTTTACTTTTTAATCAATATTGAAGCGGTGATTTACTATAATATTTGGGTAGTTGCAAGAGCATAAGTAAGGGCATAGCTAAATATGCCCTTTAGGTTGTTTGACGCACCATATTGGTGTGCTTATTGTTGGCTTTTCTCTTAAAGTTTAGAACAGGTTTAGAACAAACCACCAATTAAGTTCTTACCCCAATCAAATACAACTTTTCCTGCATTTTTAAGACCATCTTTCCATGAATCAGCCTCAAAAGCAGACCTAGCTACATCTCCTAGCACTGAAGTTGAGTTCTCAAGCCATGAAGAGTTTTCTAGAAAGCCTTTTGCAAGATCAAACGCTACATTTGCGTAGTCATTAAATTTAGCTTTTCCAGTAGTTAATAGTTTTTCTCCTAAGTTAAAAACTGAACCGAAAATAGTTTTAGACTGACTAGGTGCTGCCGCTGGAACGCCTTGCTGGGTTTGAGCAGTTGGGTTGCTGTTTTGGGCCGGTACCGCTTGTAGTCCTAGTCTTTGCAGTAATTGTTGAATTAGTTGCATTGGCTTTTGTGCGACGAATCCTTGTTGAACTTGTTGCTGTGCTACTGCGTATTGAGCTTGTTGTGCTGCCTGTTGTGCTATTGGGTATTGTGCTCGTTGTGCTCCTTGCTGTGCTGGTGAGTATTGAACCGGTTTTACTGCTTGTTGTGGTTGAAATGAAATGTTCATTATTTCTCCGTTTATTTTACGTTAATTATTTACTTATAGAGTTAATCGCG
>CAYOZL010000043.1:0-19850 GCA_964408435.1 uncultured Bdellovibrionales bacterium
GCGGCAGCAGCTACTTGTACTGCAGCAGCAGCTACTATTGCTTAATTAATAGTTAGCTCACTAAAGGGAGGCTTTATGCCTCCCTTTTTTAGTTTTTACTCTTATACCCATTAGTATAAAATAATCTCTCTTAGTGACAAATTTTGTAAAATGACAAAATTTTGCAAAATTTAAACTTACCTACAAAGCTCATATCATTTTGTAATATTAACAAGGATACGGATATCAACGCTATAACATCTTAAGAATATTAAGTTTTTATAAAAAATATTTATATAAATTCTTTTTACTCGTAACTGGCATCATAATTGCACAGCTAATTAATAGAATCACTTGGTAAATTATAAATACTTAAGATGGTTCATTTAGGCTTTTTAATAAACATAGCATGTAGGAAAGATAAAAATGAAAAATCAAAAAGGTTTTACATTAATTGAATTATTAGTAGTTGTAGCAATTATTGGAATTTTAGCGTCTATCGCTATTCCACAGTTTGCTGATTATAAGAAAAGAGCATTTAACTCTAGATCACAATCTGACTTAAGAAATGGTCTTACTGGCCAAGAAGCTTATTTCACAGATGAAGAAGCATATCTTGATTGTAACGGTACTGGTTGTGAAACTGGTCTTCCAGGCTTCGTACTTAGTGACGGAGTTGATATGGACATGGCAACTGGAGCTACTGACGGCGAATATGCTGCACAATCTTGTCATTCAAAAGGTGATAGAGCTTACAATTGGCGGTCTGTTGGCACTGGTGCTGGTGTTATAACTAATGAAGTAATAACTAGTTGCGTAGCTGGAGCTCCAAGTATTTAAGTCGTAGTAACAAAAAAATAGAGCTTTTGGCTCACATAAAAAGGGAACCTTTATGGTTTCCTTTTTTTATAAAATCTAAATAACCAAAGCTATATAAAAGTCTTTTTAAAACTTAGACTTTAAAGTTACTATAGAGGGATATATGCTTGCTAAGCTTTTAAACAAAAATCTTACTCTATCAGCTCTCCTACTCTTAATAGGTCTATTTAACTACAGTAATTCTTTTAGTAATGCATTTCATATCGATGATGGCAATAGACTTATTCACAATGAGGCTATTCGTAGGGTTTCCCCAATCAGCAGACATTTTTTCAACCCAAGTACAAACTCAGATATTCCAGACCTAATTCAATATCGCCCCTGGGTTCCGTTAACCTTTTCAATAAATTACTATTATTCAAATTTAAAAGTAGAGAGCTATCGTATAAGTAATTTTATTTTTTTAGGAATATGCTCAATACTTGTTTTCTACTTAGTATTCTTACTACTAGATATAACAGAATCTACTTTACTAAATTCCCAAAAAAAGCTGATTGCTTTTTTTACTGCACTTATATTTTTCATACATCCAATTAGTGGAGTTAGTGTTAATTATATTTCAGCACGTGATATTTTATTAATGGAGCTATTTTTTATCTGCGCTTTAATTTCTTATATTAACTCACAAAGAAAAAATAATTTACGTACTACTTACCGAGCACTATCTTACTTCTTTTTAATCTGTTCACTTTTTGCCAAAAAAAATGCACTCGTATTTCCTTTTATTATTTTATTCTACGATCTAATTGTTTCTCGAAAAAATAAAGCTCCCTTCAAGACCTTCCTCTCTTTTAGCAGTATCTGTCTAGCTTTCATGTTAATGATCAAATATGCACTTGATTTTTCAGATATAACAAATACTAACTCATATACTAGAAATTATTTTTCTTACGCAATTAGCCAAACAAAAGTTCATCTTCACTACCTCTACAGCTACATAAACCCGCAAATTATCCGACCTTTCCCTGAATTAAATCTACCTAACTCTCTATGGAACATTGAAGTTATTCTTGGCTTAGTAACAATATTAGGCTCTATTTCTCTAGCAATATATCTTAGAAAAAAGCATGCTTTAATATCTTGGTGTATACTAAGTTATTGGCTTCTTCTTGCCCCAACTTCTTCAGTCTATCCTTTAATCCATGAAGCAATGCCCTATAGACCTTTTCCATCAATCTTATTTCTATCTCTTATTTTAGTATTATCATTTACAAAAATTTTAAAACCTAAAAATACACTTCTTATACTTTTATTATTGAGTAGTATTTTATTAAAGACTTCAATTCAAACAAATAAAGTTTGGAAAACACCTCAGTCATTATGGACTCACACTCTTAATCATGGGGGGAATTCAAGAGCATACCTCTCATTTGCCGTAGGAGTTATTCCAAATAATAGACTAGACCTTAAAGAAAAGTATTTTCTAAAAGCACTAGAGAAAGACCCAAGTTATATCTTTGCAAGCATGCTCTATGGAAAAATGCTAGTACAAGATAATAGAATTGATAAAGGACTAATCCATCTCAAAAAAGCTGTAAAAACTAAACCAAACTCCTCAAGTGCGCACTTCTATTTATCAAAGGGCCTTGAGGCAAAAGGAGATTTAAAATCAGCTCTTAGAAGTGCTAAAATGGCTAAGACTCTAGCTCCAAGCTCTGAAGATTACAGCAAGGCCTATGAAAATCTAAAAGCAAAACTAAAGAAGAATCCCAGAACAAATCTTAATTAACTATGAAAATAACTCTAAAAAACTGTCAAATTTTGCTTTTTCAGGTGACAAATTTTGTAAAATTAAGGAATTCTTAACTATTTTACCCTTATTTATTTAATTCTACTTCCCACTTAAAAATAAATTAAACTATTGTAACAACTAAGTATTTTATTTTATGAATCAAAACATTCATTTTTGGCATCAAAATTGCAGCAATCATAAGTATTGTTACTTATAAACTTGGAGAGAAAAATGAAAGGTCAAAAAGGTTTTACGCTAATAGAGCTACTTGTAACTGTAGCAATAATCGGAATTTTAGCTTCCATAGCTATTCCTCAGTTTGCTGATTATAAAAAGAGAGCATTTAACGCTAGGTCACAATCTGACTTAAGGAATGGTATTACTGGACAAGAAGCTTATTTTGTTGACAATGAGGAATATGCTTTTTGTAACGGTTCTGATTGTGAGACCACTCTTCCTGGATTCGTTCTTAGTGATGGAGTAGATATAGAAATGACCGCTGATTCTTCTCCCACCGCTGATGGGCACACTGCACAAGCTTGTCACTCAAAAGGTGATAGAGCTTACACATGGGAATCTAGTGTTGGGGCTATCACCAGTGCAGTAATAACTACTTGTAGTGCTAGCGCTCCTACTTTTTAACACCTTAAAATAAATTTAAAGGAGAGCTTTACACTCTCCTTTTATATGTTTAATTTTCTAGAAGAACTCTAGAAGTAACAAAATAATCAAACTCACCAGCTACAAAAATGGAATAAGCTCTTCCACTTTCTGCATTTAAAGGGACCGTATCGAATAAAGCTAGATCAGCTACTCTGTTTATTACTATCGTATTTAGACCAGGATTAATCGCTACATACTCAGAAGCACCGCCAAAACCAGCAATAGCGCTACTACTAACACTAAGAACAGCACTAGTGTTAATACTAAGTTGGCTAGCCCCAGTAGCGCCGTAGATAACCCTAACTAAGCTTTGTCCTTCTGGAACTGTTGGTATAATTTCTGAAATAACAGAAAAATTAAGACCAAAATCACCTCTATCTCCGTGTAGTATAAAACTATGTTTTAGCTCAGGCTGGTGACTGATACCTGTTGTAAAAATTGGAGTTACACTATTACTTCTAGCGAAGATACTAATGGAATGTAACCCTGTACTAATTTGAGAATTATAGCCATTTGGCTCAGCAAAAATGGCGTCTTGAACATTACCATCAAGACTACTCATTAAATCTATTGGTCTTGCATCTATTGCACCACTAAGGACTCTAATACCCACAACTCCGTCATCAATACTGGAAGAAGTATCGGAGCCTCCTCCATTGCCACCACCGCCACCACCACTACAAGAAGTAGTAATGGTAGAGAGTAAAATAAGAATAAATAGTAATCTAGAGAATTTGATTATAAACATAAGAGATACCTTTTTATAAAATTCCTTCTAGGTTTTCTTCAGCACTTTCTAGACTTGGTTGAACGACTACAGTTCCCTCTTCTAAACCTAGTGCTTGCTCTAACAATTCAGCTCCATTTTGTTGAAATATATCTATTCCCAATAAAGAGGAAAGAACGGTTTGAGCCATTACATCATAACCAGTCGTATTAGGATGCACACCATCAGGAATATTATAAAGCTCACACTCTTGCTGATTAACACAAGTTGTCTCCCAAGCTCTATCAACATCAGCAACCCTCATATTGTTAATAATTCCTAATCTAATAATTTCTTCTGAATAACTATCGGTAAAAGCCTCTCTTCCAGCTCTATCGCAACATGCATTTGGAATAGTTAGAAAAACAGGTTCTTTATTTAAAGCTTTTGTTACATTTATTAATCTTTGAGCTATTTTATTATAATCAGTTGCACTAAGCCTACTAAAAGAATCGTTAGCTCCCTCCTTGATAAGGATATAATCAGCAGATGAAGTCTGAACTAACCTAGCAAACCTTTCAACTCCACCAATGGCAAGCTCTTCTCCAGGGAAGCCTTCATTATCAACAAAAACTCCAAGTAAATTCTCGACCCTAGCAGGATAGCCCATTGAACCATCAGTAACAGGTGCAATAATCACAATTTCACCAATAGAGGTTCCATCTCCAACTCCAAAAGTTACACTATCTCCAAATGCTAGAAGTCTAAAGAAGTAAGTGTAACTAGCACTACTAGAATTATATATGCAGCGCTTCTAGGAGGTATATTAGCAAAAGACCCTAGTTTCTCACTCTCTTATTTTAGTATTATCATTCACAAAGATTGTAGAATATAGAAAAGCACTTCTTATACTTTTATTATTAAGTAGTATTTTATTATCAGTTTCCATTCAAGCCAATAAAATTTGGAAGACCCCTCACTCTTTATGGACTAACACTCTTATTCGAGGAGGCAATTCAAGAGCCTATCTCTCATATGCATTAGGAGTTATTCCAAATACTAACAAAGCCCTTAAAGAAAAATATCTACTCAAAGCACTAAAAAAAGACCCAAAATATATATTTGCAAGAATGCTTTACGGCAAAATGTTAATACAGGATAATAAAATTGAAGAAGGTCTAGCCCACCTAAAAGAAGCTGTAAAAACAAAACCAAGCTCTTCTAATGCTCATCACTATCTATCGATAGGTCTTGAAGTAAAAGGCGATTTAAGATTAGCTCTTGAAAGTGCAAAGATTGCAAAAGGTCTTGCACCAAGCTCAAAAACATACATTAATGTCTACGATTCTTTAAAAGCTAAACTAAGAAAAAGCTCAATTGGCCAAGAAAAATGACAAATTTTGCCTTTTTAAGTGACAAATTTTGTAAAATTATCAAATTCTTAACTATTTCTTAAGTAGAAGTTTTCTACCTTAAAACCATAAAAAAAGTCTAAGCTATTAAAATAGCTCTATATTTAATTAATTGAATCAAAACTCTGATCTTTGGCATCCAAATTGCAGGTAAATAAGCAGAGTGAATAATAGATAAAATACACTGGAGACATAAAATGAAAGATCAAAAAGGATTTACATTAATTGAATTATTAGTAGTTGTAGCAATTATCGGAGTTTTAGCTTCTATCGCTATCCCACAGTTTGCTGATTACAAAAAAAGGGCTTTTAATGCTAGGTCACAATCTGACTTAAGAAATGGTCTAACTGGACAAGAAGCTTATTTTACAGATCAAGAGGATTACGTCTCTTGTGATAACAGTGACTGTGAAAATCTTTTACCAGGATTTGTTCTTAGTGATGGAGTGGATATAGATATGCTCTTAGTAGGCTCAGGAGCGTACTCTGCTCAGTCCTGTCATTCAAAAGGTGACAAAGCATACAATTGGCATTCTGCTCCTGGTTCTGGCGCTGTTCCTAACAATACTATCTATGGTGCTACTATAACTAGTTGTGCCGCGACTGCTGCCCCTTCTTGGTAATTTGGATCAAAATTGCATTAACAGTAAGTATCACAAAACAGTTTAAACTAAGTATGAGAGAAAAAAAATGAAAAATCAAGAAGGTGTTACACTAATTGAATTATTAGCTATTGTAATAACTATTAGGAGTGCGAGCTAGGCCTCACTCTCTTTTTTCTATTTAATTCTCTAGAAGTATTCTAGAAGCAACAAAATAACCAAACTCACCTGCAACAAAAATAGAATAAGCCCTTCCACTTTCAGCTTCTAAAGAAACCGTATCAAATAAAGCTAAATCAGCTACTCTATTTATAACTATTGAATTTAGACCAGGTTCAATTTCTACATACTGTGATGCACGACCAAAACCTGCAACCGCACTATTGTTAACACTAAGGACAGTACTAGAATTAACACTAAGTTGGTTGGCACCAGTAGCTCCGTGAATGACTCTTACCAAACTTCTACCTTCAGGCACTTCAGGTACAAATTCTGAAATAACAGAAAAATTAAGACCAAAGTCTCCTCTATCTCCGTGCATTATAAAGCTATGCTTTAAGCCATCCTCATGACTAATACCTGTTGTAAAAATTGGACTTACTCCACTATTTCTTGTGAAAATACTAATTGCATGCAGGCCGTTACTTATTTGAGAATTATATCCATTTGGCTCAGCAAAGATTGCTCCTTGAACATTACCATCGAGACTACTGTTTAAATCTATTGGGCTTGCATCTATTGCTCCATTAAGCACTCTAATTCCTACAACGTCTTGATTCAGGTTTGAAGCAGTATTTGAGTCTCCTCCTCCATCACCACCTCCTCCACCACCACTGCAAGCAGTGCTAAGGCTAGAGAGTAAAATAAGAATAAACAGTAATCTAAAGAACTTCATTACAAATACCTTCTAAAAAATTCCTTCCAGGTTTTCTTCAGCACTTTCTAAACTAGGCTGAACAATCACAGTTCCCTCTTCGAGCCCAAGTGCTTGCTCAAGTAACTCAGCCCCATTTTGCTGAAAAATATCTATACCTAATAAAGAAGAAAGAACAGTTTGGGCCATTACATCATAACCAACTGTATTTGGATGCACACCATCTGGAATATTATAAAGCTCGCATTCTTGTTGATTAATACAAGTTGTCTCCCAAGCTCTATCTACATCAGCGACTCTCATATTATTAATAATTCCTAGTCTAATAATTTCTTCTGAATAACTATCAGTAAAAGCTTCTCTTCCAGCTCTATCACAACAGGCATTAGGAATAGTTAGAAAAACAGGTTCTTTATTCAAGGCTCTTGTTACGTTAATTAATCTTTGAGCTAATTTATTATAATCTGCACTACTAAGTCTTCTAAAGGAATCATTAGTTCCTTCTTTAATAAGAATATAATCAGCAGATGAGGTTTGAGCCAATCTTGCAAATCTAGCAACACCACCAATAGCAAGCTCTTCTCCAGGGAAGCCTTCATTATCAACGAAAACTCCTAGCAAGTTCTCTACTCTAGCAGGATATCCCATTGAGCCATCAGTAACTGGCGTAGTAAGAACAAGCTCACCAATAGAAGTTCCATCTCCAACTCCAAAAGTTACACTATCTCCAAATGCTAAAAGTCTAACTTCACCGTCGTTATTAAGATCAGATAACTGAGCCTGGGCAATGTTAGTAAATAGAGGACTAACGAAAAAAACACAGGCAATTAAAAAAAGTATATTTGTTCTAAACATTCTATTAAAATTCCAAGAAATACTGCATTTTTATATCAAAATAAATTATGGATTACTAGCTTCTAATAAAAACCAAAGCTTGGCTAACACCTAATTGAAACTTCCTTTTATGCTCTCTAATTAAAAAAGGCATTTCCTTTTTATTAGTTAAAGTGAAATCTCCTTTTAAAATACTCTGAATTTCTTCCTCAGTAGAGGCTGTAGTAGAATTCTTACTTAACCAATTCTCTTTATCAGTGAATTGCTCTAACCATGAATAAGGTGAGACTAGAACTAACTTTCCATTCTTTTTAACAAGTTTTTTTAAAGTATTTAAAAATTCTTCAGGCCTTGGCAAACGGCAAAGTAAATTACAAGCAAGCACTAAATCATTATCAAAGTACTCTTCACTGATATCTTGTGCATCGCCTTTTAAGAAATTCACTTTATCTGTAAAGATATCTTCAGGTAGGCTAACCTTTATATCCTCATTGAGACTACCTTCTTTTTGAATCTTTATGTCTAAAGACTTCTTAACTTTTATTTCATTTGCCGCATCAATAAATGCTTGTGAAAAATCAATACCAGTAACAGAATCAAAATGCTTAGTTAATTCAAAAGAACTTCTTCCTACAGAACACCCTAAGTCTAATGCTTTTTGACCTTTAAAATCTACTAACTCAGTTACACATCTCTTTGGAAATTCTAGAGCATGCTTAGGTGCAAAATCATATGGGAACAGATCAGAGCAATTCCCATAATGAAATAATAAGTACTGAGATAAAACTTCTCTATCTTCGTATACACTCATAATCAGAGTTATAAATTACTAAAGTAAATTAAGCATAAACTCAGCTGGCTTGTAATCTTTAATTAAAACATGGCTTTTACCATCTTTAATTAATCTTACTTCTGGAGCTTTTACTTCTGGAGTTTTATGAGGAGCGAATAAGATATCATCATGAGAAGCGTTAATTGCATACTCGAATTGGTCAGGAGTAATATTTCCACCTAAATGATCGCTTCTTCCAGTTGCAATATGAAAAGTTCCTAGCACTTTCTCATCTTGAATGTCCGCTCCAGAAACTGGTAATACCTGCGTTCCAAAACCAAGCTCTCCAATTAAGCCTACTGCAGGGTCTTTTTCTAACTTCTCTGTATATTCCTTATAAGTTTGCTCACTACCTGATAGAAACTTAGCAGATGTGATTCTACCACCTTCTACATTCATTAATGTAATAGTGCCATCTTCAAATTTATGAGGAAAAGTTCCTTTGGCATCTTGAGGAACATAGTAAATCTCCCCAGCTGGTAAATTTGCGATGTCTGGCCCTCCTGTGCACAGTCCATGACTTTTTTGAGCATCTTGTTTTCCTAGCTCAATTCTCAATGTTTCTTTTTTCCCAGCAATTTCAAAATCAAGCTCTACTGCTTCTGCATTAGTCATTCCAAGTCTAAGTTTTTCAGCCTCCACACTAACTTCATTATAGTCAACTGCTAAACCAGAATTTAGAATAATATCATTAAGGCCGTGAAGAGTTGCTCCTCTAAAACCATACTTTTTAGCAAATGCTGTTAAAGGTGCGGTAGCAGACATTGTAGAAATACAAAGTATGATGTCATAATTTGTATAAACATCTTTTTCCAAACTAATAGTTTTTCCTTCAGGACTTATTGCTTCATCAGGTAAATCAAGGTTACTGCCTAGAGTCATTTTGTAAGCAAATATTTCTCCGCCCTCTAAGCCTAGTTTTTCAGCAAGGCCATTTTTAAGCTCACTGTAAAAATACTGGTGTGCTCTATTTTGAATTGGGTAATTATCATTGCCTAAAAATTTAAAATCTATAATTTCTTTTGGATCTTCAAAGTCAATTAATATTGCAACTCTTTGGCCTTTTTCTGGATTAAAAACAGTATTTAATAATCTCTCTAGGCTAAATGGTGGAAAATCTTTGCTCATTTGTTTAATCCCTCTTGTTTTATTTCTATTAGATATTTTGGACGTAAATAACCATACTTTAATACAAAAATATAGTTAACGTATTACAGTTAACTTATGTAGTAATTTAACTTAAAGTATCTGATTTATTAGAATCACAGCTATTACATGATTTCTTAGAATTACTAGTTAAATTCTTATACAAATAAATTAGTGCAAATACGAAACAGATAATAACAATTAGTTTAGATATCATAACAAAAAAAGCTATCTCCTAAGTTAGCACCTTTACTAAATTATAAGTAAAATAAGAAGCCACATAAGCAACTACTGTCATGTAGACAAACATTACTATCGGCCATTTCCAAGTTCCTGTTTCTTTCTTACAAACTGCAAGTGTAGACATGCACTGACAAGCAAAAATAAAAAAGACCATTAAAGAAAGCATTACTGCTAGGCTAAAGCCTTCTCCAGACTCAGCTCTTTGAATTAACATTTGAGTTAAAGATTGAGCGCTATCTCCTGTTGAACTTAAATTATAAACAGTTGCAAGAGAGCTAATAAAAACTTCTCTTGCTGCAAAGCTAGCAAGAATAGCAATCCCTAATTCCCAATTAAAACCAAGTGGTAGAATTACAGGCTCAATGAACTTACCTATTGCACCTGCATAACTTTCTTCCACACTTGAGCCAAATGGAAAGCTTGCTAAAAACCACAACACAACTGAGCAGGCTAAAATCACAGTTCCAGCTTCCTTGATAAAAAGCTTAACTCTATCCCAAACATCTCTAAGGACTAAAACAACATTAGGTTTTCTAAAAGGAGGCATTTCCATTACATAAAGTGCTGGCTCTCCTTTAAAGAAATACTTCTTAAGTATAAAAGCAGCTATTGCAGCGACTATTACTCCTAGTAAATAAGCGGCTAAAAGAGTTAAACCTTGTAGGCCTATAAAACCAAATATGCTTTTATTAGGTATAAATGCAGCAATTAATACTGCATAAACAGGTAATCTTGCACTACAACTCATTAAAGGGGCTACTAAGATTGTAACCAATCTATCGCTTACAGAAGCAATTGTTCTTGTAGACATAATTCCTGGAACAGCGCATGCAAACGAGCTAAGTAAAGGAATAAAAGACCTGCCTTGTAAACCAACTACTCTCATAACACGGTCCATTACAAAAGCAGCTCTGGTTAAATAACCAGAATCTTCTAATAAGCCGATAAAGAAAAACAGCAATGCTATTTGAGGTATAAAGATTATAACACTACCAACACCTGCAAGAACTCCATCTATTATTAAGCTTTTAACTAGGCCATCTGGTAGTAGAGTATTTAAATAGTTGCTAGTATTAGAAACAAATGAATCTATTACTTCCATAGGGTACTGAGCCCAGTAAAAAAGCGCCTGAAATAGAGTTGTCATTAAGAAAATAAATAAAATTAGGCCCCAGACTTTATGAGTGGCAATTTTATCTACTGTATCAGAGTAACTAAACTCAGATTTTTTATTTACTGAAATTACTTTTTTAACTATCTGGTTAATCCATTTATATCTTGCACTAGCTACAGCTCCATAGTTTTTTGCACTTACTAGGCTCTCTTTATCACCACTTTTAAAATGATCTATTGATACAGAGATTAAACTATTGTTTTGATTCGCCCAGGCATATTTTTTTGAAGATGGTCTTTTATACCTAATAGCTTTAGATATCTCGCTTTTTAAATTCTCTAAACCTTCTTTTTTAGAAGCTACAATGTTTACCACTGGTAAATCTAATTCTTTAGATAATAAGGTATTATATACTTTAATGCCTGAGTTACTGGCTACATCAACCATATTAAGTGCAACAACTATTGGAATTCCTAAATCTATTAATTCAGTAAGAAGGTATAAATTTCTTTCTAAATTACTAGCATCTAGCACTACTACAATTAAATCAGGTTCTTGCTCTAAAGATTTTGCCGCAACTTTCTCATCCTCAGACTCACCACTTAATGAGTAGATTCCAGGCAAGTCATAAATCTCTGCACCTAGACTATCTTGTTCTAAATTAAATTTTCCAACTTTTTTATCTACAGTAACACCAGGGTAGTTACCCACTTTATACTTAAGACCAGTTATTGCGTTAAATAAACTTGTTTTTCCGCTGTTTGGATTACCTGCTAATGCAATAGTTGGAATGTTTTGGGACACTAAAGTCGCTCTACTTCTATAGCCTGTGCTTCACACACTCTTAGTGAAAGAGTGTATCCTAGAGTTGATATTGAGATTGGGTCACCGCCTAATGGTGCTCTTTGTTTTAAAGTTACTTCTTGACCTTGAACTATGCCCATTGAACTTAATTTACAACATAATCTTGGCTCTGATTCGCAAACAGATTTTACAATTGCTTTTTGACCAAGAGTTAACTTATCTAAAGTAAAACTTCCTTTTTGCTTTAGCTCTTTAACAACTTTTTTTACAGGACAATCTAGTGGAGATTCACACTCAAAGTTCTCTGAGTCATCACTCTGTAAATTATCACCCTGTAAATTATTAGTGTCTTGAATTTGTTTTAATACGTTTTGCACAGTCTTATTAAGCTAGAAATTTATGATAATACAATCCCTAACTATCATAAATTTGAAATACATGTCTATAGCATGGTTTAACATTTACTTGCTTGCTATACCATGCTTAAAGTGCTTGTGTTTTTAGCTACTTAGAACGACGCCTGAACACCAAATTGGAAGTTAGCACCTCTTAGAGGAGCAATATCCTTGATAAATGACGTATGAACTCTAGCTTCGTCATCTGTTAAGTTAGTTCCTCTAACAAATAGAGATAAATCAACATCATTCTCAAATGCTTCAATTGAAGGAAGTTTCTGCTCTAAGAATACATTTAGTAAAGTGTATGAATCCGTTGGTAATTCAAATTCAGCAACTCTGTTTTGTGCTGCAACAAATTGAGCCTCTACTCTAGCTAAGAATCTATCTCTCCAAGAATACCTAAGACCAACTTTAGTTCTAACAGGAGTAATTCTAGGTAAGTCATCATCAAAAGTACGATTCTCTCCTCTTACCATGTCGAACTGACCATAAAAATCTAGCTCATTAGAAAGCATTCCAAATAACTCGTGTAAGTGGATAGCATAGTCTAGCTCTACTCCATAAAGTCTTGCATTAACTTGATTGTAATCAAAAGCTGGAAGACCATCTTCTTCTGTTCCATTAGGAGAGAGGTTAATGAAGTCGTTATAGTTTTGTAAAAATAAATTTAATGTTCCTGTAAATAGCCCAGTATTTTTCTTTAGTGTGAAATCTAGACCAAATACATTTTCAGTATCTAAATCTGGATCACCTACTTCAAAAATTGATCTTGCAACGTGTGGACCATCAGCATAAAGCTCAGCAGCAGATGGGGCTCTTTGCGTATAAGAAGCTGTAAGACCTACTTTATAATCACTGTGCCCATTAGGGTCTAGAACTAGTCCAGCAGAGAAACCAAAAGGAGTGAAACTATCGCTTGCAATATCATTCGGGTCTAAAAGAACGTGTTCAACTCGAGAGCCGAGTTGAACTCGTAATTTATCGTTAATTTTATTTTCCTCGAATGCAAATAATGCAAAAGCGCTTCTGTCGTTCTGAGGTATGAAAGCTTCTTCACCAATAGCAGCAAAATTAGCAAATTCTACCTGTGTTCCAAATGTTCCATTCCAAGAACCTAAAGAATTATTAATCTCATCATGAGCTAGCTCCACTCTTCCTTCAAAAGCATCGTTTGAAAATCTAGTTCCAATTTCAGCGCCTTCATTCTCAGTGTGGTCGTAATTAGATCCAGCAAGATTAAATTTTAAACTTTTAATGTTATCAAAAGGATTATCAACTCTTCCTCTGATATCAACCCTTACTTGCTCTAGGCCTATCGTTACTGGGCCTTCTTCCTCCTCTTCTTCTTCTTCTTCATGACCTTCTTCCTCTTCACCCTCTTCTTCATGACCGTGACCTGGAACTCCATAACTAGACCTAGTAGTTGTAACTCCAAATCCTATAAATCCCCAATCCTTAACGAATGAATTACCAAAGCTTAATCCACTTGAACGAGAAAAAGAATTCTCTAAAGTGCCATTTGCATCTGGATCCGCTTCTTCGCCTTCAAGCTCAAGTAATCTATCACTTTCAGCATTACCAGGAATATCAATATCTTCAGTGTCTAAACTGTAAGCATCTAAATGCCAATTGTAATCATTTTTCTGTCCTTCAATAGCTAGTGCAGTAGTTGATTCATTATCAGCTGTAGAAGTTCTAAACTGTATATCTCCAGTTAGTTCTCTTCCAACACCAGACTCAGGAATCTTGTTATCAATTACATTTACAACACCAGCAATTGCCTGACTTCCAAAAAGTAATGTCTCAGGGCCTCTGTGTATTTCAATTCTATCAGCAGTTAATGGATTAGCAGTAACTTGGTGATCTTCACTAGTAGAAGAAACATCTAAAGTACTAATTCCATTATTAAGTATCTTAACTCTCTCCCCTCCGTTACCACGAATAATTGGGCGAGAAGCACCTGGACCAAAATAACTTGAACTTACTCCAACCTCGTGAGAAAGAGCCTCTCCGATTGTTCCATCACCATGAGCTCTAAGTTGCTCTTTATCAACAACTGTAACAGGAGATGCATTATCGATTAAACTTGGATTAAAAGGGTCAGCGGTAATAACTATTTCATTTAACTGCTTTACTTCTTTTTCAGTTTTAGAATTAGTCTTAGACTCTTGAGCAAAGGCTAAAGAGGGTAATATTAACAAAGAAAAAATTAAGGTAAAAAGGATTTTAGACATACATACTCACCAAGTTTAAAAATTTACTATCTGGTAGCGGTATAAATCGCTAACGATTATTGCGAAACTATTGCATTAAGGATTTAGAGTCAAGAGCAATTTGCTCATTTTATTAGTTTTTTTAACTAATATTTTTAATCATTCTATTCACTAGCACTTCTTACAAGTTCCACTTAACTGAAAGTGGTCCTGCTCTAGTTTAAAGTCGTGAGAAACCTCTATATGGGTGTATAATTGATTAAATATTTTCTCTGGCACATGAATCTCTTCTATTTTCTCACATTTCTTACAACTAATTAAAATGTGAAACTTACTTTCACAGCTACTATGAAAACAAGCAATATAGCCCCCTTCTGGAAACACTTGATGAATTAAGTCTTTATCTAAAAGCACATCAATAGTCCTATATATAGATGCCTGGTCGATACCACTCTTATCTCTTTGTTTCTCAAAGATTTGTTTTGCAGAAAGAGGCTTTTTAGATTTCGCCAAGATCTCAACAACTACCAACCTAGATTCGGTTAGCCTACCGCCGTTTTTTCTAAATGCCTCTTTGCACTGATTGATGAAGTCTTTTTTCATTCTACCTATAGATACTGTTAGTGTTTTACTGCTGTTAGTGCTCTACTGATAAATCCTTGAAAGCATTTCTTGATATTTTAATATACTTATTAATCAGCACTAGCTGTAAATTCATAGCTATTTTACCTAAATCTGCAGGACTATCAATATGCAAACTGATAATAAGATCAATTTACTTATTAATTCCAAGATCAAAACAAGTTGCTATAAAAAATATCAAAACATGCCTTCCCAATATTACAGACCCTGAAAAACTTTATTATGATTCTGCTAATATTTTAGCTGAAAATTTATATCTATTTTGTCTATTTCCCAAAATAGACAAAAAATTTATTGATGAAAATATAGACTACTCAGAATTTGTAGATGTAGTTAATCAATGCAAAAAAAAATCAGATGGGATTCTAGCATCGACTGCACATTTTGGAATGTTTGAACTGGCTGCATACTCATGCCCTTTTCTTGGCTTTCCCACTAACATTCTAGCTCGTGGTTTAAATCTTCCTAATTTAGATAGCTGGATTAATAAAATAAGAGAAAAAAATGGTAATAAAGTTTTCTCCAGAAAAGGTGCTTACAAAAAATCTATTCAGTATTTAAGAAACGGTGAGCATGTTGCGATGCTATGTGACCAAAACGTAAAAAGAAGAAACTCAGTTTTTATAGACTTATTTGGAACTCGGGCCACTAGCACTGTTACTATTGGCCATGCAGTAGCAAAAACTAAATGTGCGCTACTATTTACAGTCTTAGCTAGAACAAGTGCTGGAAAATATAAATATATAGCTAGAGAAATAGATACTAACTTTGAAACTAAAGATTTAGCTGAATTTACTAAACGAATAATGAGGAATTATCATTTAGCCCTAGAAGATGTTATTAGAGAATATCCAGAACAATGGTTTTGGATTCATAGAAGATTTAAAACAAGACCCGAGGGGCAAAAGGAGGATTTCTACGATTGAAAGCGCTAATTATAGTTGATCATGGCTCTAGATTAGAGTCTGCAAATAACATGTTGCAGTACGTTGCTGACTTAGTAAGAAAAGCTGCACCAGAAGACCTAATGGTAGATTCTGCGCATATGGAATTAGCTGAGCCTACGATTGAGCAAACAATTGCTAAATGTGTTGAGAACGGGGCAACTGAAATTATAGTTCATCCTTATATGCTTTCTCCTGGAAGGCATGCGACTAAAGATATTCCTGAGCTTGTATTTGAAGCAGCTAAGAAACATCCAGATGTTAAGACTTGTGTAACTAAACCATTAGGTTTGGATACAAAAATTGCGGAAGTCATTCTTGATAGAGCTGGAATCGGAACTCAAAGAGTCGCTAAAAAGAAAGAAGGCTTTTTAAAGTCGGTTTTTAATCTTTAATTATTTGAAGGCATCGAGCGAACGTTAACAAAACATTAAGTTCACTCTGGTTGAGGGAATTAGAAACTAGCACAGCAGAGAAAAGTGCTAGATGAAAATCTGATTTGACAGTTTACTTTGCTTTTCAAATCCAAGAGCCGGATGAACCGTTGAGCAAAACGATACTGCAGGTTCCATCTTTAACCCAAAGCTTCGCATCTCCAAGTTCTGGTAGGTCTCTTGTAAAAAACTGGGTAAGTGGAATCTTTTTTTTAGACGCAGTGTCAACCAATTCCGTACCTTCTACTTTAAATCGAACATTACTCATAAAACCGTACTCCTAAAAACTATGTTAACATTTACACCGGTATAAAAATGTAATTACCCACTTAATTACTCGAAATTAAGGAAATAATCAATTCGCAGCGCCTATATGCCCATCTTTGTTAAATAGAGCTCACCATCTTCATTCCTAGTAGCTTTCAATGCAAAATTAAATCTATTTATTTTAAGACATAAATCAAAATCACTAGCAGGTGACCAAGGCTTATCTTCATCAAAAAAACGTTTAGAAAAAGGAGACTTTCTTAAAGTTCTTTCAATTTTACTACTATCAAAATCCTCACCTAGTAAAAGACTTTTAAGATAATCAGCACAAATATCATCTTCGTCACTATTTTCTTTTGCCTCTAATCCCATTCGAACAATAGTTACAATATTAGGAGATAAACTTTTAATAACATCAACTGTTGCAGATGAATTAACTAATGCACCTGTAAAAATTGCATCAGCTTTTTCAGCATTGACCAATCCTTGCGTCCCAGCATGTGTAGTATGAATAATGGTTTTACCATTAAGAACATTGCTAGCTAATTCTTGAATTTGTGTTGGAGAATTACCTAAATCAAAACCCTCAACCATCTTTCCACCCCTTTCACCAACTAAAAGCGCATTAGGGTATTTTTCTTTAAGTTTAAAAGCTTCTTCAATTTTTCCAACAGGAAAAATCTTATCAACGCCTGCTGAGAATAAATAACATGCAGTTGAAAACGCTCTAAAAACATCAATTACAATAACAATGCCTTTAGCTGACTTAGCTCCTGAAACAAAATCGGTAATTCGTACTTCCATATCGAAAATATATAACTATTTTAATACTAGTAATATCAATAAATTTATTTTTATTATTACTAAAAATAAGTTATTTATAATTTATTTTTAATAAAAAAACTTAAGGTTAAAACTTTATTAAAATGCTGTAAATTTAAACTGTATACAATACTTTAAAAAATTAAAGCTTTGAAAAACATCATAGACATATTTGCATATTTAGTAGTTACAGGCATTGCCAAACTAGTATCAATACTACCTAAAAGTATCGGCTATAAAATCTGCGAAAGTATAATCTTTTTAACATTTTACTTAATCTCTCACTCAAAATCAGTAGCAATTAAAAATATCAAGCTTTGCTTACCGGAGATTAAAGATCCTGAAAAACTTTATTACGATTCTCTAAAAGTTATTGCTGAAAATCTTTATACCTTTTGTTTAATTCCAAGCATGGATCAAGATTTCATAGATAAGAATATTGACTGTAGTGAATTTATTGAAGTTACTAAGAAGTACGCTGGAGAATCAAAAGGTGTTCTTGCCACTACTGCACACTTTGGCATGTTTGAACTATCAGCCCATCTTTGTTCTGTCCTTGGATTCCCACTAAAAATACTTGCTAGAGATTTAAAACTTCCAAGAATAGATAATTGGGTAAACAGTGTAAGAGAATTAAAAGATAATGAAGTTTACTCAAGAAAAGGAGCATATAGAAAAACAATAAGATATTTAAGAAATGGTCATAACGTAGGAATACTGTGTGACCAAAATGTAAAAAGACAATACGCTACATTTGTAGATTTATTTGGAATTACCGCTTCTGCTACAGTAACTATTGGCCATGCAGTTGCAAAAGCAGACTGCCCTTTAATGTTTACAGTTATGGCAAGGAAGAAGGATGGTAAATACAGATTTATAGCTAGAGAAATTGATACTAATTTCGATAAAACAGACATTAATGAATTTACTAAATTAGTAATGAAAAATTATCATTCTGTTCTTGAAGACTTAATTAGAGAGTACCCAGATCATTGGTTTTGGATGCATAGAAGATTTAAAACAAGACCTGAAGGGCAAAAAGAGGATTTTTACGGTTAAATTTAGAGTTAAATAAGGGTTAAATTAGCTCCCAATCTTCACCAAAGGCTTTTTTAATGCTATAAAGTGCTCTCTTAGATTCTAGTAAATAAGAGTAATACAGGTATAATTCGCTTAGTTAAATAGGAAGTTCAATGGAAAACTCACAAGAAGCAAAAAAACTAAACGCGGCAAAAAACATCTTAGAACATATCGGTTCTATCCTAAATTTAAAGATTTCTATCCGCTTATGGGACGGGACAATGGTTAAACTTGGAAAAGATGTAGATCCTAATTCTTTTCTTTCATTTAATGAATCAAGCACTCTAACTTCTATTTTACGTTGGCCTTCATTAGAAACAATTCTTCTACAATATGCTTCTGGGAATATAGATTTTCATGGTGGGGATATTTATGATTTTTTTGAAACTGTTCGCTCACAAAATTCAAAAATTAAATTTAAGCATTTAGATAAAAAATTACTAATAAAAAATCTTCTTCCACTTATTTTCTCTTCTTCTAAATCCTCTAAAGTCGAGCACACTTACAAAGAAGATGAAAGCGGAAGAAAACAAAGAGATAATAAAGAATTTATTCAATTTCACTACGATGTAAGCAATGAGTTTTATCAATTATTTCTTGATGAAGAGATGTTATACTCTTGTGGTTACTTCACCGATTGGAATAACTCTGTAGGGCAAGCACAACTAGATAAGCTAGAAATGATTTGTAGGAAACTTCAGTTAAAACCTGGTGAGAAATTTCTTGATATTGGTTGTGGCTGGGGCGCTTTAATCTGTTATGCCTCTAAAAATTACGGAGTAACTGCTCACGGAGTTACTTTATCACAAAAGCAATTTGATTTTGCCTCTGCAAAGATTAAAAGATTAGGCTTAGAAGATTTAGTGACTATAGAGCTTCGAGACTACGCAACTCTTGAAGGCGAAGGTATTTACGATAAGATTTCAAGTATTGGAATGTATGAACACGTTGGTATTGCTAACTACCCTACATATTTCGGTAAAGTTAAATCAATGCTTCGAGACAGAGGAATATTCTTAAATCACGGAATAACTAGGCGCTACAGAAATTCTAATCGTAAGTTTAATAGAATTAAGCCTACAAGAAGATTAATCTTAAAATATATCTTCCCAGGCTCTGAATTAGATAACATAGGGGACTCTACAAAGTCTCTAGAAAATGCAGGGTTTGAAGTTCATGATGTTGAGACTTGGAGAGAGCACTACGCAATGACAACTAAACATTGGTGCA
>CAYOZL010000044.1:0-19677 GCA_964408435.1 uncultured Bdellovibrionales bacterium
CAAATGCTCCTCTATAAGTAGTTAAATCTGTTCTGCCGTCGCCATCAAAGTCTTGTAATACTTTAAAAGTTCTTTGTTCTGGTGGAGCAGGTTGATCACCTACTAATACATCCACACTTGAATATCTTCTAGTAGTCGCAAATCCATCATTTACAACCATATAAATATAATACTTTCCATCTGGAAGTTCTTGAGTATTCCAAGTATAGCTACCAAGCCCTAGACCTTCCCCACTTTGGCTTCCAATATAAACTCCATCAAAACCAGAATCATCAGTGTCATAGTAAAAATCTACTGAAAAAAGATTACTATCTATATCAGCTATATTATATTTAATTTCATATTGATTATCAGTCGTAATATTTTCAGCGGTAAGCCTTAGATAATCAACTCTAAAGTTAGTATCTACATCAAATTCACCAGGCTCTAATCTTGCATTTGCTATAGTGCCATAATCTCTAAATAGAGTACCTGTTTCAAGAATTCTATCGCTCCACATATCAAATGTATACGTATGCCAACCTTCATAAGTTACATGGCCTTTAATATATCCAGCTGTAAAAGAGCTAAGCTCTCTAGAATCATTCCAATAAGTAAAAGGACGACTTACCCAGCCTCTAAAAACTTTATCTGCAATAGTGCTGTAATTACTTGAATCAATCCACATTCTATAAGTTACATATCTATATTTATTTACATCAATTGGATTATTATCTGGAATGTTTAAATGTAATTGCACATCACTTTCAGTGTTTCCAGACAAGGGTCTATCTGCAGATGCGCTAAATACAGTGCCACCATCTTCAGAGTTCGAATCAAAAGTAAATGAGTGATTAGAAAATTGTCTCCATACATCACTTCTAAACTCACCTGTATTATCTAGATTAGGAACATCAATAGCACTATCAAAATCCCAAGGATTTCCAACTACTGACTGAGCATAATCCTCTCCAGAATCATAAGAAGGAGAAAGAATTGTTAAATCAGCCTTTGCTCTGATTGATAATCTTGCAGTATAAGCTGAGCGATTAATTGTTCCGAAACTTCCATTACCAAAATCATTTTGAACAGTAATGTAAAAATTGTAATTTCCTGGTGGTAACATAGCAGTTGGGAAAGTATGACTTCCTGGATTTTGACCATTTGCGTATCTAGCTATTGGTGTACCGTTATAACCACTTGCATCATCATCCATGTATATTGTTGTAATAGTTCTACTGCTTAAGCCAGTAGCATTCCAAGTAATTGTGTAGTCAGGTGCAGAATCAGGGTCAGATATTCTTAACCAATCTAACTGTGTGCTGGCTCCAGCTCCAGCTGCATTAGAAGGATCAATTCTAAACGCATATAAATCTCCACTCCAAGAACCCTGAGTGGAGTCAGCTCCTTCTAAGGTTTTCATATTCATTGTATAAACATTAAAACCATTATTCGGAGTAAAACCAACTGCATGATAATAACCATCAGCAGCTGCTGCACGAGGGCTACCTGGGTCCGGCCAATACTGATCTTTATTTGGATCTCCTTCCCAGTAAAGAGTATATGAGCTTCTACTAGAATTATTTAACCTATAAGAAACATAAGTGTACTTATTAGTATCAATCCTATTGGTTGCTCCTAATCTTGGAGTATCTTTATCGCCTGCTACTGGTTCAACTTCTAGTGTATTTGTAAAGCCAGGGAAAAGAGGAAAAATATAACCACCAACCGAAGCGTTTGTCCCATTCCAAACCCCTCCATTAACATTAATTGAACTTTCAACTATATTTTGTTCCCAACCAATATCTCTTCTTTGATTAAAATCCCATGCATTTTGCAACTCATCCGTTGAAAACTCATCACCTTCTCCATACACTTGGAGACTATTTGGTCCTGTGAGTGTGACCCCTTGTGCCAAAACAAAACTTGGTAACAAAACAATAAATAGCTTTAAGAATAGTAACCGTGACATAAATAACCCCTGACTAAATATAAAAATATGAAAATACAGCCTTCAACTACTCTCTTAAGTCGGCTAAATCTCTAAAAAGCATTAGTATTTTTCGCTTGCAAGGAAGGGGACAGAGATACTTGCAATAATTACAGGAGCTTACTTCTTACTACTTAAATTATCTAATATTAATTCACCTATTTTACTACCAATTTTTTGGTTACCCAAAACATTAAAATGACAGCAGTTATCATTATATAAATGGTCAGAATCTTCATTAAAAATCATTGTTAAATCAAAAAAATAAACGCCCATATCTTTTAATTTCTTACCTTTTTCAATCAACATCGGATATCCGTTAAGCACAGGTTTCTCCCAATGAGCACTCTTATCTATGGCAACTTTTTTTTCCTCTACACCAATTGGTTTTGAATTTGGAACATATTGATTAGGTTGTAGAAAATGAAAGTACTTAATTTCATTTGCTAGACAAAGTTGATGCATTAATAATGAGCTCTGCATCCACATATCTGTTAAATCATTATAGTATTCTTTTTCAGGAATAGTTTTAAACCTAGGACCTCTTAAAACATAAGGTACTTTACTTTCTTCCTCCGCTCTTTTTACTTTTTGCTTTTCTAATTTTAAGTTTTCTATTTTTACAGTTTTAACTTTATCTTGAATCAACCATATTAAATTTGCACTAACACTATATTTAATAGGTTTATAATTATAATTTTTTGCACTATCTTTTCTTTTTTGCTCAAGAACTAATATTTTTCTTAATTGCTCTCTTTCTTCACTGCTACTTACCTCTGTTAGGAGATCGGACCAGTAAGCAGGATAAATTGGATTAACACCTTTTGATAAATTATGTGTAGGAGGAATAGCAATTTCATTAAAACCATCTAGGTTTATAGCAATATCAAACTCAGCCCCCTTACTTAATAAATAGTTTAAAATCATTAACTGTTGAGGCTGTTTATTCCCTCCAATGCCTAAACGTATAATTTCAAATTTTTTATTTGGATAAATCTTTTTCAACTCATCAAAAGTGTGCTGATAACCAAGCGCTGAATACCACCAAGCAACAGAAGCTCCAAAAACTCCTATTATTAATTTATCTTCTGATTTTTTTTGTACCGGAAAACTATCATCAAAAAACCCAAATGAAGTAATTTTCATATCTCCAATTTTCACACCAGAATCTGGATTATGAACATTTCCTAAGTAAGGATGTGCAACTGTTGGCAAGGTGTCAAAGGCAGAAGATTCATTTAAAGCTATAGAAGTCTTCAGATTATTTATTTTTGAGTATGAATAGAATTCTTTTTGAAAAAAGTAATATCCAATATAAGATATAGCTTCAAAGCATATAATTAGGAATATTACATATAGAATGATAAATTTATTAAATCGCATATGAAAGAAATATTTAGACAATTATTAAAACAGCCTCTTACAAAAGAACAAACTGAGACGCTTATTTCAAGCTTTTTAAGCGAAGATACCAGTGAAGCTCAAATCGGAGCTTATCTCTTTGCTACTGCAAATAGAAAAATAACATCAGAGGAACTAATTGGAGGAGCAAATTCACTTAGATCACATATGCTAAAAGTTCCTAATAATTTTGATATTCTTGATACTGCGGGAACAGGTGGCAGTGGATTAAGCACATTTAATACCTCCACTGCATCCGCTTTTGTATGCGCAACTGCCGGACAAGCTATTGCAAAACATGGTAATAGAGCTGCAACTAGTAAATGCGGAAGTGCTGATATCATAGAAGCATTAGGGATAAGTTTAGATCTGTCTGCTGAACAGCTATCTAGATGCCTAGAAGAAAACAACTTCTGTTTCATGTTTGCGCCAAAACATCATTCTTCTACAAAAAGAGTTGCAATAGCCAGAAAAAAACTTGGTATTAGAACTATTTTTAATTTTCTAGGACCACTTTGTAATCCTGCCAGAGCTACTTATCAAATAATAGGCGTAAGTGATAAAGAGATGCTTGAGACTTATGCAAATGCAGTAAAGGATTTAGGAATAAAAAAAGCATTAGTAGTTAGAGGAGAAGACGGTTTAGATGAGATTTCTCTTTGTGCCAATACAGATGTATTTGAAATCGAAAATGGAGAAATTAAAAATTATAAGCTCTCTCCTACAGACTTTGGATTTAAAGTAGTAAAACCAAAAGAAATTGAAGGTAAAGTTGCTAGTGAATCAGTTGAAATAATGAAAGACGTACTATCTGGAAAAAAATCAGCTATATATGATTTAGTTGCACTAAATTCAGGAGCATCTTTATACATATCCAATAACGCAAAAAGCATTAAAGAAGGCATACTTAAAGCTCAAGAAATTCTAGACTCAGGAAAAGCCTTAGAAAGATTAAACCAAATAGTAGATTTCTGCAGAAAGGCAAATTAGTAATGACGCTAGCTAATACTCAAATAAAGTTTTGCGGAATTACTAACTATACGGATGCTAAAAATTGTCTAGATTTAGGAATTCATTATCTGGGCTTTAACTTTTATAAAAAAAGTAAAAGATACATTGACCCAATTGAAGCAAAGCTAATTACTAGAAGACTACCAGCAAATATTTCCCTAGTTGGGGTTTTTGTTAATTCAGAAAAAAAAGAAATTGATAAGATAGCAAGAGAAGTAAGTCTTGATACTATTCAACTACACGGAGATGAAGACTTAAATTTTTGTAAATCTTGGAATGAATTAAAAGTAATTAAAGCTTTAAGAATAGGTCTACACAACAAACAACATTGTGAAGACTTTCTTAAAGTAGCAGAACACATTTTACTAGATAAATATTCATCCAGTGAATTTGGTGGAACGGGTAAAGAGATAGAAGACAAACTACTAGAAGACTTAGGTCAAAATATTCTATCCAGAAGCTTTCTCTCTGGTGGGCTAACTCCTGAAAACGTCGCTGAAAAATTTAAAAAATTTAAGCCTTACGCTGTTGATGTAGCTAGTGGGATTGAAGTAGAAGAAGATGTGAGGAAGAAAGACATAGAAAAGATGGAGGTTTTCTTAAGGTCTCTACAGAACAATCGTGACGATAGAGTCACAGAGTGATTAAAGAATCGCCTCAGTAAAGTTTACTTCAAAAATAAAGCATGTATTATAGTAGGGATTAATTTGATCCTTTCAAAGCTCATATTAGAGAAGAGTATGTAAAAAGCAGGATTTTTTCCTGTATTCAATCTTATGTGAGGTTTTTCAAGATGACGAAAACTCTATTAGTTGGTAGCGCTGCAAAAAGTAGTTCCTATGACCTGCTAAATGCAGACAGAAATTCTGATGAATTTACAAATACCGTTTTTTCATTTTCCAATTCATTCAGCTTACTTCAATCTGCTGCGAATATTACCGCTCCAGGACGAGAGGAAAATACTGCTTTTTTAATTGGAGGAGAAGACCTTCGATTAGCAGTCGATCTCTATACAGACCTCATTGAAAGAATGCCAGAAGAGCGAAAATTTTCTGTAATGTTAGATCCAAATGGAAGCATCACTTATGCTGCTACTATCATGGCTATCCTCTTTCATTACGAAGAATCTCTTGACTCAAAGCAAGTAATAATTATCGGTGGCGGAAGAGTTGGAGGAGTACTTGCAACAATGGTCACTCTCTCTAGAGGCTTTGCAAATCTAGCTAGCCCTTCCAATGTCGAGCTAGATCATGCTGGCACTCTTGTACAAAGATTTGGAGCAGATACAAGGTTCTCAAAAGAAAGAACAGAAACTCCCCTTACTAGTGGTTCTTACGAATTTATAGTTTCGACTGCAACCCCTGGTCTTAACATTGGCACACTCCAGCAATGCAAAGACAGAGGAGCTAAAATTGTTATTGAATCCAGCCCTCTGCCTCCCGCAGGTATTCTTGGCATTGAGATGAATGACTTTAACGAATTACGTAATGGTGTCATTTGCTTTGGCTCAGGTGGCATTTTCAGACTCCGAGAGCGCTTAATTCAAAAGACTTATGAGCTCCTGTTTGAAAAAATGGTATTTTTTTGGGTCCTGTAGAGATACACAAAATAGCGCAAGAACTTATACCAAGCTTAATTAGAGAAAATCTTACTTAATCAAACTAGATTTAGTTAACAAAATAGAGGTTTTAAAAATAGAAAGGCTATTGAAATGAACACATAACTCTTCTCTAACTCCTTACTAATTATTGGTATCACTAATTAAAAACCTAAGCTTATTAAGCTTTTTTTCTTTTTCTAAAATAATCTTAGAATACGTCTTGTTACTATAACTAATATTACTATTGCCTTTTTCAAGCATTACTTCTTTAAGCTTTTTTATTTTCGATTCATCTTCAGGAAACCTTTTCTCTAAGCTTATTTTAAATGCCTCAAATAACTCATCTGTATCTTTTTTACTCTCCAGGTTAATAATCCAAGATGTTACATGGCCTTTATCTTTTGACTTTAAAACTAAAATTCGATCACCTAACCATCCTTTTGCAGCAATTAATGCTTTAGTAGGCCCAAGTAATTCTCTTAATAAACATCTAAGCGTATACTCCCCCCAACTATCTTCATAGATTGGTTCAGTATCAAGTTTTTTTTGATTAGCTAGTGCAAACTTTAAAACTTCTTTTTTTTCAACAGCTTTAAACTTAAAATCTTTTTTAGGATACAAGATTTGTGTAGTGTGTTTAGGATAGTCACTAAAAGCTTTATTGACATTCTCTAATTTCTTTAGATACCTAGTTCCCCAAAAATATGGAAAATCAAGTTGAAAAATAATTGATTGAGGGATTGTACATTTAGATTTCTCTATTTTTTTCTCTGGAGCATAATTACTCTTATTATTCTTAGAAAATTTACTTTTACTAAACTCTCTCTCAACTAATTCTGCATCTCCTTCTGCAATAGCAGTAAAAGCTAGAACTGAATCAGTAGAAATTGCTGTTTTCTTCGATAAACTAACTAAATCAAAATGTTGATCTTGAAGAGCGTGAGTTGCTTCATGTACTAAGAGCTCACTAGTAGCTTCTTTGGGTAAAAAAACAGTTTTTTTACTTGGAAAATATGAAGCAGAAACTGATTCTAAATTATCCTCGTAATAACACTTAGCGTACTGATAACTTTGAGGAATAAAGCCTGTCATTTTATACGCAATTTCTTCATTTTTAAGATTTAAAGACTTCGAATAAGTTTTTTTCATTAAATCAGAAAAACCTTGTTTACTGATCTCTTCACATTTAACTTCATTTTTAACTTTGAGTTTTCTAAATTTCGATGCTTGAGCTAGTGCCTGATCAAAGCCTATACAATAACCAGTATCTGTCTGAGCCTGAGAGACCTCAGGAGATATAAATAAAAAAAATAAAAGACAGGGAATTAGCATCACTACTAGTAACACTATAAAAGTTTATAGAGAAACTAAATCTTAAGATAATAACTAGGCATTTAGAACTCTTAAGATTCTTTAAATAAGGCTTTTAAAATTAAGAATAAGTAGAACCTGGGTAGAGTAAATTTAATGAAAATGTAAAAAATGGATGAACGACATAATCTGCTAATTCCCAAGCAATAAGTATTCCAATAATACTAAATTTAGAATTATGTAGAAAATCGTAAATTTTTATTGCTTGCTCTTTTCTAACAAACAAACCAATAACAGTTGAGCCATCTAATGGAGGAACAGGTATTAAATTAAAAACTCCTAAAACTAGATTAAGAGAATAAGTTATACTTACAAGCATAGCTACTCCGTTAAAAAAGCCTGAATTTGTAGCCTCAACAACACTTGTCATTCCAATAGATTCTGGTTGGACAAAGAATCCTAAATAGAGCCCTAAATGAATAAGAGCTGCAGAAATAAGAACAAGTAAAAAATTAGCAACAGGACCAGCTAAAACCATCCAAGCAGCTCTGTGTGGATAACGTCTCTCCCAAGCAGGATCATACGGAGCACTTGCCCATCCCATCATCCAACCAGCCATAAAAAATGATAACCAAGGTATTAATATCGTACCCATTGGCTCTCGCTTTATATGAGGTATAGGATTTAAAGAGACTTGCCCTTGTTTAAAAGCTGTATCATCTCCTCCTAGCTTTGCAGCTAAGGCATGAGCACCTTCATGAACAGTAATAGCTAGAATAAAAGCTATGTACCACATCCCCCCGTCTAATAGAGTTTGAATATCCATTAGCTTAGATTAAGTATTAATCTTTATTGTTACAAGAAAATTATAACTAGGAATATTTATGATTTGTATCTATAATCTGTTTTTTATAATGCATAGCTTCTAGTGCTCTCATTACGAAAGATGCAAGACCTGGTAAAGCTAGAATTACAAAAATAACTAACCAAATATTTCTATCCATGTCTTTTAATCCATACTTAATCCAAATCAACGAACTTAAAGTAATAAAAAAAGTGCTTACTAATAATTGAGTAGGAACTTTTAATATTAAATTAACTATCTTTAAACTAACTAAAGAGCTTCTCTCTTTTTCTCTCTTAACCTTAACAGTCCTATCGAAGCTATACTTTGGATATATGAATGCAAATATTGCCGCTAAAGAAATTGAATAAGTTAGTGAAATACCAGATACAAAAGCTAGAACTGTATTTTTTATATTATAATTAATTAGCCTTAGATAAACTAACAAGATTGATATTAAACGTGAGAAGAACAAAATTAGCAAAGGAATTAAATATGTAGAACCTGGAACGGCTTGCTCCGTTTCTAATATAGTAGAAGCAGTAAAAAATCCTGAAATACAAAAAAGTAGAAATAATGCTTCTGAAATCCATGGTAGCCATCCTAAAAAATAATAAGATATTTGTTTTAAATTTAAATTTCCCTCTATCTTTATAAACTTTTTATAATGTTTTATTAATATTTGAATACCACCATAAACCCAGCGAAACCTTTGTTTGGCATAACTCTTATAGCTAGCAGGTAGGACTCCTTTTCCTAAAATATGATTATGATAATAGATTTTAAATCCAGCACTTAGCATTCTAAGACCTAATTCAGCATCCTCACAAATACTCCACTGTGCCCACTTAAATTTATTTAAAACTTGTTTGTTGATAATTAACATTGTTCCATGCATAATAATTGCATTTTTTTCATTGCGAAGATTCATGCCAATTTTAAAAAAAGAGTCATACTCTGCATACATCGCGTTTTCAAAAGCAGTGTTTTTAGTTATTCTATAACTCTGTGGGCATTGTACTGCTGCAATTTTAGAAGTATTTTCAGAATCATTAAAAAAGAGTGGAATACATTCTTTTAGCCAATTTCTATCAACTATATAATCCGAATCTAGAACTGCAATATATTCTGCTGATTCACTAATATGCTTAAGACAATAATTTAAAGCTCCTGCTTTATATCCACTAAGCTCTTGTTCATGAAAGAATTTAATTTTTTCCAAATGATTATCACAAAAAGATTTCACAGCAGTCCAAAGTTTTAAATTTTTAGTATTATTAGACATTGCAATGATTTCAAAGCTAGGATAATTCAAATTAAGAACCGATTTCAAAGTTTTAATTACCATTTGAGGGTCTTCATTAGAAAAAGGAATATGTATAGATACAAATGGTAAAGCTATATTTTGATTTTTTATTACTAAATTATCTTGATTTAATTTTTCTTTTCTTTCAAAAGCATCACAACATTCAAAAACAAATATTAAACTAATAAAAACTGGTATTAATATAAATGGAATTATAAAAACTGAAAGATAATTAAGCAGTAAATAGTTTATTTTTGCAGAATGTATAACTAAATATACAGATGACACGCTAATGTAAATACTTACAAGTAACCAAAGCAAAGACATAATCGATCTATATTTTTTAACTTTAATAACTAAAACAGAGAACAGTAAAGCGTTACAAGAAACCAATAGCGCAAAAAAAGAATTGTTATATTTATTATGCTTTAGACTTTTATCTTCTAAATCTATTTTATCAGCATACTTTGATTTACCTGATGCCCTAGCTAAACCCCAATGAGCTCCTGTTTTACCTTCAAATAATCTAGACTTCCATGGTTGATCAAAGGCTTCAAAAAAATTATACCCTATACCTAAATATTCTTTAGAGTCTGAAAAAGTTTCTTTAGATTTACTTTGAAAACTTCTAATAAATTGGTTTTGCTGAATCACTCCAGGAACGGCTAAGGAATTAACTACCCCATGTGTTGGCCAACCAGTCTCTGCAATAAATACGACTTTATTAGGGAAGTATTTTTTAGCTTTTTTATATTTTTCAACTAACCACTCTGCCCCCTGTTTTGGAGATTTATGATACCAATAAGGCAAAAAGTTAATTGAGATAAAATCAACATAATCTTGCATCTTACGATTTTTAACCCAAGTGCTAGGAATATCTGATGTTGAAATTGGTACTTTAATTTTAGTTCTAGAATACGTTAAATACTTTATATGTTTTTCAAGAGGTATACCGTTATTAGTGCGAATTGAAGACTTAGAGGTATGTTCATTACCTACTATTACAGCTACTATATTGTCGTATTTTGAAGATAAGTATCCAGCAGAGTCAATTTCATCAATACTTCTTTTATCGTCACTTGAGATATAAGCACCAAGAATAAACTTAAGACCTTTTACTTTTGCATACCTTACGGCACTCTCCATATTCGAAGTAGAAAAATAAACACGAACACAATTTGAGTACTTAGAAATTGCATCTAAATCACTACTAATAATTTCTTCAGGTATTTTTTCTTTGTACTTAGGCTCTCTGGTTAAATGCCTATACGGATTCCAACTTATACATTCAAACTTCTGTTCTACAAATACTGGTGTTTCTAAGTTCAGATAAGAAAGTGCTATAAAATTTAAAAAAGCTAAAAATATTACTAATAAATATTTTAACATTAAATAATTTTATTTCGCCCTTAACTACTCTTACTCTACAGTTACACTCTTAGCTAAATTTCTAGGCTGATCAACATCGGTTCCTAGATAAATAGCTGCGTGATAAGAAAGTAATTGTAGTGGGACACTAAAAACTATTGGCATTAAAAGTGGTGACATCTCACCTAACTCAATTGTCTCCCATGCTAAATCTTTTAATTCAGGGACTGCTTTATCAGTAACTGCAATTATTCTTCCACCACGAGACTCAACTTCAATTAAGTTACTCATTGTTTTTTCGTAGTTTTGACCATCTTTACCAAAAAGCACAACTACTGGAAGCTCGTCATCAATTAAGGCAATTGGACCATGCTTCATTTCTCCAGAAGGGTAGCCTTCAGCATGTATATATGAAATCTCTTTTAACTTTAGCGCTCCTTCTAGTGCTATTGGGTATAGTAGACCTCTACCTAGATATAACAGATGTTCAGTCTTTCCGTATTTTTTAGCTATTTTTTCTACCTGCTTATCAGTAAGTAACGCAGAACTTATTAAACTTGGAAGTAACATTAAATCTTCTAAATGCTTACTTAGTTCTTTTTTAGTAATTGTTTTTCTTAAATCAGCTAATTTTAAAGCTAGAAGTAAAGCAGCTGTTAATTGAGTTGAGAAAGCTTTGGTAGAAGCAACTGAAATTTCAGGTCCTGCTTGAGTGTAAATTATGTGATCTACTCTTCTAGAAATAGTAGAGCCTACGGTGTTACAAATAGCTAGAGTTTTAGCATTATGTTTTTTTGCTAACTCTAAAGAACCTAAAGTATCTGCAGTTTCTCCTGATTGAGAAACACAAATAAATAAAGTTCTATCATTTATAATAGGAGTTCTATATCTAAACTCAGAAGCGTAATCTACTTCAACAGGAATCTTAGTTAAACGTTCAATGTAGAACTTTGTAACTAAACCAGCATGCCAAGCCGTTCCACATGCTACAATAACTATTCTTTCAAAATCCAATAAATCTTTATCCGTAAGACCATCTAGAATAATCTCTCCTTCTTGAGGTTTAACTCTTCCTCTAAAGGTTTCAGTAACTGCGTTTGGTTGCTCGTGAATTTCTTTAAGCATAAAATGCTTATAACCACCTTTTTCAGCAGTAATCGGATCCCAATTTACTTTAACAGGTTCACGCTCAATTTTTTCTCCATTATTTTCTAAATGGATTTCGTCTTTTGTAATTTTTGCAATATCACCATCTTCTAGAATTAAATAGTTCTTAGTGTATTTAAGAACTGCAGGGATATCAGACGCTATAAAAACCTCTTTATCCTCAGATAAACCAATTACCGCAGGAGAAGAATCTTTTGCTAAAATTAAAGTATCGGGGTCGTCCTTTAAAGAAACTAATAAAGCATAACTACCTTCTAGTTGCTTAATTGTGTTTTTTACAGCTTGAAATAAATCGTTTGAATCCCCAATATTTTTATTAATTAAGTGCGCTGCAATTTCTGTATCTGTTTCAGATACAAATTTACAACCTTCAGCTTGTAACTCTTTTCTAAGTTTTGCGTAATTTTCAATGATGCCATTATGGACCACACAGATTCTTCCGGCAGTGTGCGGGTGAGCATTAGTCTCTGACGGTCTTCCATGAGTTGCCCAACGAGTATGCCCAATACCGATATTGTTCTCTTGATCTGTTTCTAAATTAAAACGACCTTCTGTGCTAAGCTGATCTCTGAGTCCTTGAAGCTTACCCTCAACTCTAGAAATATAAAAATCACCATTTTCAATCACAGCAATTCCAGCAGAGTCATATCCTCTGTATTCTAATTTCTCTAAGCCACCTACTAAAACAGGAATGACCGAACGAGGTCCAATGTATCCAACTATTCCACACATAATATTTTACCCTCTATCCTTTGTTCTCTTGGGCTTTCTTTTTCCTTGCCCAACCATCAATATTTTTCTGCTTACCTCTTGCTACAGCTAAAGAGTCTTTAGGAACATCTGTTGTAATAACAGAACCAGCTCCTACATAAGCACCTTCTCCGATACTAACTGGAGCGACCAATGCGGAGTTGCTACCAATAAAAACTCCACTACCAATATTTGTTTGATGCTTATTCATACCATCATAGTTGCAAGTAATAGTTCCCGCACCTAAGTTTGCGCTTTTTCCGACCTCAGCATCCCCTATATAGCTTAAATGACTAGCTTTTGCCCCTTCTAGAAATTTAGCTTTTTTAGTTTCAACAAAATTTCCTATTTTTACATCCTTTCCTATTTCAGTTCCAGGTCTAATTCTTGCATACGGTCCTATTGCACAATTTGATTCTATGACAGAGTCTTCAATCACTGTTCCAAATTTAATTTCAGTGTCATTGCCTACTTTACAATTTTTTAAATGACAATTCCCTTGAATACTAACACCACTTTCAATTAAAACTTTTCCCTTAAGCCAGGTGCTCGCTCCGATAAAAGTATCACTCTTAATTTCAGCATCTTCGTCTATATAAGCAGTAGAGCTATCTTCAAACTCCACACCTTCAGCCATAAACTTCTCTACTATCTGCTCCCTTCTGATCTTTTCTAAAGTTCGCAATTGACTTTGAGAGTTAGCTCCCATTACTGAACTTGCAGGGCTTACACAAATTGCATCAGCGTTAACTGATTCACTCTTAGCTATCTCAACTATATCAGTTAAGTAGTACTCACCTTGCGCATTATTAGGAGTAATTTTATCTAGTGCTGTCTTTAGAAAAGCTAAATCAACTAAATAAATTGAAGCATTGACTTCATCTATTTTTTTCTCTTTATCTGTCGCATCTTTTTGCTCTACAATTTTTTCTAATACACCATTTTTATCTTTAACGATTCTTCCATAACCAAAAGGATTATCTAGCTTAGTGCTAACTAGCGTAAGCTTTGAATTACTTTTACTAAGAACTTCCTTTATTTGCTCTTCATTTACTAAAGGCATATCTCCTGGAAGAATTAATATTTTATCAAAATTTTCGCCAAAATTAGAAGCTAAGCTATCAACGGCAATTTTTGCAGCATGACCTGTGCCATTTTGCTCCGCTTGGATCGCAGTCTTAATATCCATAGCTAGCTCAGTTGAAACCTTACTTAGCTCAGATTCTACTTGCTCTTTTCCGTACCCAACGACAACCACAGAGGAATTAACACCGGCTTGATTAACCGCTCGTAACGTTCTTTCTACTAAACTCAAGCCACAAAGCTGATGTAAGACCTTTGGCTTAGCTGATTTCATTCTAGTGCCCTTACCGGCAGCTAATATAATTGCGCAAATTTTCATATCGAGACGTAGTAATTAAGTATATGTATTTATTAAACAAATTAAAGATTACAGTAAATAACTAATTATGTCGAATCTAACAAGGATGGAGAGTATTGAAAATAAAACTGACTTAGACCGAGAATTAGACTTTCTTGAGCTTAAGATTAAGGAACTAAAAGTTAGCTACGAGCAACATTTCTCTGGTTATATTCCTCAACCACCTTCAAAAGAACATGAGGAGCTTAGAAGATATATTAGAAAAATAATGAATGCTCCCTTTAAAAGTACAGCTGCTAGCTTTAGATTAAACACCTTAGTTCGTAGATTCAAAACATATGCCTCTCAATGGGAAAGAATCAGTAAAGAAAGAGAAAGAGGCACGTATTATAAGGATGTATTTAAAGCAAATTTAAGAGAAAAAGCTATTCAAAGAGAAAAAAGAGCAGTATCAAAAGCTGGAAAAGCTGAACAAGCAATGAAACAACTTTTTAATTCATATCAATCAGCAATGATGGCTTCTGGAAAAAGTGTTGATAAACTAGATTTTAACAAATTCAAACAATCTCTAGCTAAAAGATCTAGTGAAATAAAAAAACAATCTGGTTCTAAAAAATTAAAATATCAAATTGTTTCAGTTGATGGACAAATTAAAGTTAAAACTACAGCCATAAAAAAGTAAATTAAAAAAACAAAGTATAAAGTAACTACACACTAACTTGATCCACTCTATGATAATGATCCGCTCTTAGTAAAAGTGTATCAATATTTTTAATGTAATCTGGAAATTCTGAGCGAAGAGTATCTACTAGCTCATGAAAATCTGACATCCTTTCAACCTCTACTTCCAACTCAATTGGCCAGTTTCCTATTTGCTTAATATGACAAGAAATTAGTGGATGTTTTTGGCTAAATTTTAATAATTTTTTCTCTAATTTACTTGAAGTTTTAGATAAATTAATAAGCAATTTTAAAAATAGTATATTTGAATTTTTATAATCAAACTGCATTTGATAAGCAAAAATTATTTTTTCCTTCTCAAGTTTGTTAAGCCTGTATTTTATTACATTAGGGCTAGAATTTAGTTTCTTAGCTATATCAACGTAGCTTGCTCTTGCATCTAAATTTAAAATTCTAAGTATCTTTCTTTCAAGCTCATCTATTTGGGTAACTTCTCTACTACTTCCGTATGGATAACTACAGTCTGGACTCTTTATTCCAAAAGATCTTGGAATGCGATGTGTTATAACTGGGCAAACAATACTGCTATCAAGAATAAAATCTGAAAATTTTGATAGAGTTTTATCTAATATGCTCTGATACTCAAGTGAATTTTGTGCCCAGATAGAAAAAATTAAATCCCACTTACCATAAAACTCTGCTAACCAATAGGTATCTTCAGAACGGTTAAGGTAACTAACCATTTTATCAATTTCTTCTCTTTTACCTTTTAATTTTAAATACGTTTTATAAAGGCTTTTACCAAGTCTAAAAACATCTATGTAGGCACTATACCTGTTAATCACTTTGTTTCTTTTGAATTTATCCATTCTATAAGAAACAATGTCGTTTCCTAGCTTTAATTTCTTTGATAGCTCAGAAACACTTGCTCTAGAATTATGATCTAATTCCCTTAAAAGCCTTCTATCTATTCTGTCTAAATACATATATGCCAAAAAATCATAAAATATAGCTAATTTTTATAGTTTTAACGCTAACTTATTACTAGTCTTACTATTAAAATATAATTATGTCTAAATGTTAAGTATGGATATTAAAGAAAGCTTAAGGGACTCATATATAAGTTGCTTAATACTAGTTAAGGTCTTAGTGCCTGTAGCAATTATAATTAAAGTAGCAAATTATTTTAGCGCAATAGAATTACTATCTAATATCTTAAGTTTTCCAATGAGTTTGCTAAATTTACCTGGAGAGCTAGGAGTTGTTTGGGCAACTGCAATGCTTGGAAATATCTATGCAAGTATTTTTACTTTTTTCTCTATTATTAATCCTGCTGAATTAAGTACTGCACAAACATCAATACTAGGAGCAATAATTTTATTTGCTCATAGTCTACCTACTGAAGGAACAATTTGTAAATTAGCAGGTTTTAACTATTGGCCTTCAACTATTTTGAGAATAGTTGTGGCTTTTATATTTGGATTTATTGTAAGTATTTTTCTTACGAAATATAACTTACTTAGCTACCCACCTAATGTGTTTGAATTCTCAAGTACAAATCCTGACTCTACTTTACTTACTTGGGCATTAACTGAATTTAAAAGAATTGCATATGTCTGCATAGTAGTAACACTACTTCACCTTTTAATAGACTTTTTAAAATACATTGGCGTAAATAGAATTTTATCTTCACTACTTAAGCCTCTTAGGTACCTACTTGGTGTCAGTGAAAAAACTACTGAAATTATAATAGCTGGCCTTTTAGCTGGCTTAGGCTTTGGTGGTGGAATAATTTTAAGAGAAGTGAGAAAAGGAGAAATTAGTAAGAAGGATGTAAAAATAGTTCTAGCCTTTTTATGTCTTTGTCATGCAATAGTAGAGGATACTTTTTTAGTCTTAATAATTGGAGCAGATCTGAACATTGTTTTATGGGCAAGACTAGGATTTGTATTTATTATATTTTCTATACTTAGAGTAGTTTCTCAAACAAAAGAAAAATATAGCTCTACTTATAGCACTAGTTCTAATTGATAGACTTAGGCCATTAATGAACGAACCTTGAACCTTAAATTTAAGATATGTTTCCAGCTACCCCCAATCTAAAGTTCCCCCAATCTAAAGTTCCAGATTAATTTTATTCTTCCCTTTAAGTAACAATTCATAACTTACTGCGATTAATCATATAGAAATAAGCAATAAAAACTAATAAGTTAATGCCCAGACCAAGAAGAAATACTAATCCCAAGCATATAAGACTAGTAACAATAAGAACTGAAAATGCTAAGTTATACATGGTACCAAGTAAAAAGCTTAACCAAATAGTAGGCGGAGTATTAGCTAAATATCAACAAAAGTATAAAATTATCATTTATGGATTTATATTCTTAAGTAACCACTACCACTTATTACTAAAAGCACCTAAGGCTAATCTATGGAGATTTGAACAAGCTGTTAATAGAGAAATAGCTAAAAGAGTTAATAGACACTTAAAACGAGAAGGACATTTCTGGGCAAGAAGATACGATGAGCAAATAGTAGTAGAAAAAGCTGATGTACTAACAGCACTGCTCTACATAGTATGCAATGCAGTAAAGCATAAGTTAATTAATAACCCACTTCAGTGGCCAGGTCTAAGTTGTATTAAGCAATTATTTAGTGAAAAAGAAGAAACATATTATTTTACTGATTACACAGCTTACACTAAAGCTAAGCTTAAAGATAAGAATGTAAATATTGAAGATTTTAAAATTACATATACCCTCAAAATTACCCTTATCCCAGCTCTTGCTAATCTTAGCTATAAAAATAGAGTTAAATTTTTAAAATCCAAAATAGCTAAAAAACTTAATAAATATAAAGAACAAATTAGTAATTTTTTAGGAAAAGAAAAGATATTACAACAAAATCCATTTTCAAAGCCTAGAGTAGTATCTAAGAGGAAAAGACCAATTTGTTACACCAAAGACTATCTAATCAAATTAAACTTCATTGAAGAAGTATACAAACCATGGAATGAGGCTTATCAGATTGCATCAGAGGAATTTAGAAAAGGTGTGTTGAATACCTCTTTCCCTGAATTTAGTATCAAGCCTCCTCTTTTGTTATTTACTGAATTTGTATTGGGCCAGGAGCAAAGCAAATCGTTGCCAAGCATTTTGACTCTTCTTCGCTAAAAGACTTTCTAAGACCAATGAAAATATTTTTTTGTTTTTGTTCTTCTTCTTCTAATCTAGCAAGTCTTTCTCTCATTTCGCCAGGAAAAAGATAACTGAAACGATCGCGATCTTGATAATGCGTTATTTCATGATCCATTCTTTTTTGAAATACCATTTTAATGCCTCACGAGGAGTTAATTTTTGGAAATACATAAGAGTAGAAATAAAACCTTTTATTGCTACATTTTCTAAAATTTAGATTTTTTAGAAAATATAATAAACTTTATTCTCGTATTGTAATTTAAAATTGGCAGATAGAAATTATAAATTCGGCAATTATTATACACTTTAATCGTAATATAGTCAATATAGATTTAACTTTTGATATGTTTCATCATAAGAGGGTCCCAATATAAAAGTGCCAGATTAATTTCATATTTGTAATTAAGGACTTAGTTAGAAATTAAAAGCTTAATGACTTAAGTAAGCATCTTTTTCTTAAAAATCAGTAATATTTTATATAGTAAATTTAAGATTAGCAGATACCATCAACTAATATATAATAGTTGATAGTATTTTACTCTACTAAATAGAATAAATATGACTTATCGTTAGGAAATAAACTATATAAGCTGAGCATACTTAAAAAAAGCTGCCTGCCCATAACTTATCTAAAAATTTATTCCAAGGAAGCATAACTACTCCAGTACCATGAATCTGCTCTATAGGATCTTGGCTTACAATGAGATAGTCCTTAAACAAACCCTCTTCTTTTAGAGCAATCAAGCCCTTTAAATGTTTATTTTTTACTTGTTTTGTTGATTTAATTTCAATGGCTACTTTTTTATCTATTACAAGATCAACTTCATCTTGTCTGATAGAACGCCAATAACAAAACTGTTCTCTTTTTTTAGCGTAAAGGTTATACGCCCTAACCTCATTAATTATAAAATGCTCAAAAGCATCACCGAAAGCTGATGAATCGTTTAATATGATAGGTATTTTTTTTAGTGCATTAACTACTCCCACATCAAAAAGAAAGTGTTTAGAACGGCTAATCGCTTTGCGTATTTTAGTTTTCTTAAATGCTTTTAACTTGTAACCAATTAAAGTATCTTCTAGAATTTCAAAATAATTTTTAATTGTATTCTGTGACACACTACAGTCACTAGCAAAGCTTTGATAATTTATCTCACTACCGTTAAATAAACCTATTAAATCTAAAAACTCTGAAAAAGCCTCTATATTTCTTGTTAATGCTTCTGCTAGCGACTTCTTCTCTAAGATAAAGAAATAAATATTCCAGCAATTCATCATTATAGTTGCAGATTATCTAGTATAATATGCAACATAGTTGAGCTTTTAATAAGTATTAGTGCCCTCTGAGCGTTTACTTATCTATATTAATGAATTGAATTTATCACTTAAAACTACAAATATCTAAAGTAATTCAGTTTTTTAGAAAAAATAGAATAGTGGCATATTTTAGTTTTACGCTTTCGTAAATTTTTACATAGATTAACATATTGCCCAGCGCTGCGGAAAACAGATATGCCCATCACGATAAATTGCCAAAACCATAGAACACGTAGATAAAAGAGATCTTAGATATCTTCAGTCTTTGGGAAAAGATATTAAAAATAGCGAAATGTTTTGCCTAAGCAAAGATAGAAATTCAAAAAAAATAAATAACGTTAATTGTCTACACTGGAAAGAAGGATTAATTGAAATTG
>CAYOZL010000045.1:0-11959 GCA_964408435.1 uncultured Bdellovibrionales bacterium
TCTCCAGAACTAGTTAAAGAACTTACTCAAAATGGCAAATCGGTATTTATTGATTTTACTGCAGACTGGTGCGTTACTTGTAAGGCGAATGAATTATATACTATTTCTTCAAGTAAGGTGGTTAATAGCTTAGAAGAAAAAAATATTACAGCAATTAAGGCAGACTGGACTAAAGCTGACCCAGTAATCACAGAAGCTTTAAGTAGATACGGGGCAAAAGGAGTACCTTTATACGTAGTTATATCCGGCTTTGACCCTGAGAATCCTAATGTGTTGCCAACTGTTATAACACCAAATATATTGGTTGAAGCTTTTGAGGAAGCTTCTCTGTAAATAAAAGAATAATTTAAAAAAAGATTTAGACAGAAATAACAGTAGATGAATAATTGGAATAAATTTTTAAAATATCAAATTCAAACAGAAGAAATAGATTTCAATTTTTCTTCTATGGAATTTGATGAAAATTTTATTTCAAATAATGACACTAAAATTCAAAAGGCCCTACTTGAAGTTCAAGAGCTAGAAAAAGGTCAAATAGCAAACAAAGATGAAAACAGAATGGTTGGTCATTACTGGCTAAGAAATCCATCTTTAGCTCCTACGCCTGAAATCAAAACTGAAATAGAAGCTGAAATTAAAAAAATAAAAAGCTTTTCTAAGAACTTAGACTTTAAAGATATTTTATTCATTGGAGTAGGTGGTTCTGCCCTAGGGCCTCAATTACTAGTCGATAGCTTAGGTAGTGATTTAAATTTCTATTTCTTTGACAATACAGACTCTCATACATTTTCAAATATACTTAATAAAATAAACCTATCTCAAACTCTTGTTATAGTTGTTTCTAAATCTGGTAGCACTACAGAAACAATGAATGGGCTATACGAAGCAGAAGCTGCTTTTAAAAATAAGAATATAAATTTTGAAGATCATGCAGTTGCTATTACTTGTAAAAATAGCAAACTAGATAAAATAGCTGATAGTTGGCTAAACAGATTTTATATTTGGGATTGGGTAGGTGGAAGAACTTCTTTATTCTCTGCAGTCGGGCTCTTACCACTAACAATTAGCGGTTTTAACATTGATAATTTTATTCAGTCAGCCTCGGCAATGGATCAATTATGCCAGCCTAGCGCCAAAAATAAGAATCCTGCTATGTTGTTAGCCCTTTCATGGCTAAGTGCAAAAAATAAGAATATGGTTGTTATTCCATATTCTGACCGCTTAGTTTTATTTAGCCGTTACTTACAACAACTTGTAATGGAATCTATTGGCAAAGAAAAAGATCGAGAAGATAATACTATAAATGAGGGTATAAACGTTTTTGGCAATAAAGGCTCTACAGATCAACACGCTTTAGTTCAACAACTAAGAGATGGGAAAAATGATTTTTTTCTTACTTTTATTAATGTACTCAAAACAAATAAAGGCATTAGCCAAGAGAACATAAGCTCAAGAGATCATCTCTTTGGATTTTATCTGGGCACAAAAAAAGCACTTAGTGATTCAAGTAGAAAGTCTTTAACTATTGATATTAAAGAATTAAACACTAAAAGCCTTGCAGCATTAATAGCAGTCTATGAAAGAGCAGTAGGATATTACGCTAGCTTTTTAAATATTAACGCATACAACCAGCCTGGAGTTGAAGCAGGTAAAAAAGCAGCAAAAGAAATTATTGAACTTAAAAAGAAACTACTTAAATCAGAGCTCTTTAAATCAGGAGCCAAGCTAGACCAACTAAGTAAAGAGCTAAATGCAGATAAAATTCAGCTATATGAACTATTAAATTTTTTACAGATAAATAAAGAAATTCAAGTCACAAACAAATCATCAAAATTAGATGAACTGATATTCAAATCCTACTGAGTCTCCCTCTGTGTCTTTTTTTAACTCTGAGAACTTTGTGCGATTAGAAGTCTGCCAAATTCACAGAATCAAAATCTGGATAATCAGTTCCGAAAAATAATGATACATATGCTCTTAGTATAAAAGCTCCAACAGAAGTGACTAGTAAGCCTAAGGCCATTTTATAAGCTCCAACCGTAGCCGCAATAATTGCGCCAATACCAGCTCCAACAACTAATAATGCTCCAAACGCACCTTCAATAAATTTAAATAAGTTACCTACTGAGAATCTTATTAAATCATCATCAAAAGGAATATCTGCTTGTTGGGCTACAAAAGTAGCTCCATTATCAGGTTGCTCTGCAAGTCCATCCGCATCAAGGTCATCTCCAAAACGGTTAACTAAAAGATCCTCTGCTCCTACATTTGCAGAGCTATCTGCTAGTCTTCCATCTATGAACCTATCAGGTGTCCCGTTTATCAACTCACCAGGTCTTCCTTCTATAAAACGATCATTTCTTCCGTCAATTAAAGGGTCGAATCTGTTTGCAAGTAAATCTTCATTTGTTCCATCAATTAATGGATCAAAAGTATTATCAAGTAAATCTTCAAATCTGTTTTCAAGTAGATCCTCTGTAAAGCCTACATTTCTAGCCTCCTCTGCACCTAGCCCTGGAAGAAAAAGATCAGGCCTACCTTGAATAAAAATTGATGGTCTACCTTGAATAAATGGAGTTAATTGAGCAGTTGCGGCATTAGTACCTGAGCCAATAGAATGATTCGCTGCTGGGGCACCTACAGAAAAATCTTGTTGTAACCCTGGAGCACCAATACTAGGCCGTTCATCAAGTGGAGGAGCACCTCGTGGAATATTTAAACCACCTCCTTGGCTTAGGCTTATCTCATGCATACCAGTAGTTAGTAATGCTAAACCAATTATAAACAATACGAGTGAATCTCTTACTTTAAGAAACGTATAAATCTTGAGTGTTAAATCTTTAAACATTATTAAAAAACCTTATAAATATTTGGGATATACCCTATATATGTTATTGCAAGTAAACTGTAATCATTTGCATTAATAATTTAACAATAAATATAGGCACTTAGTGGTCAGATTCTCTCTATTCACGCTCATTTTCAACATACTAGTAATACTTTGGGGAGCATTTGTAAGGGCTTCTGGTTCCGGCGCAGGTTGCGGCGCTCACTGGCCCCTATGTAGCGGGGCTCTTAGACCAAACACTGAGAATGTTCAAACTTTAATAGAATTATCTCATAGAATAACAAGCGGAATTGCTTTTATCTTAGTTGTGATTTTATTCTTAAAAATAGGAAAATCTTTTGATAAGAAATCCTTAACAAGAAAATCTGCTTATTATTCTTTAATTTTTATGGTGATTGAAGCATTAATTGGTGCTTGCTTAGTATTACTAAAGTTAGTTGCAGATAATAGCTCATCTTATAGAGCCTTTGTTGTTGGTCTTCATCTTGTTAATAGCTTTGCACTTTTAGCTGCGCTTACATTTACTTATGCTTCTTTGATTAAAAAATTAAAATCTTTTGATAGGGAATTATATATTGCAAAAATACTTTTTATAATTGTCTCTGCTTTTGGTGCTGTAACAGCACTAGGAGATACTTTATTTCCTGCTGAGTCTTTAGTAGACGGAATTAAGCAGGACTTGAGTCTTGGAGCTCATTTTTTAATTAAACTTAGAATAATACATCCAGCGCTAGCTATAATTACAAGTATTTATATATTTATATACAGCCATAAAAGGCTCTCATCGATTAAAGAAAGTTCTGTAAAATATAGTATTTACTTTATCCTTAAAAATTTAATAATATTTCAAATAGTTTTTGGTTTTGTAAATCTAATTTTATTAGCGCCTATATGGACTCAGATAATACATTTATTTTTTGCTTGCATTTGCTGGGTGTGCTTAGTTATGTGTAACTTTGACAGCACAGAGTTCTCAGAGAAAAGTTGAGACACAGAGTTGATTAAAGAGCTAATTATCAAGGAGTTAATTTGAAAAAAATACTATTATTGTTTTTACTTTTACAATCAGCTTGTGTTTATACGAATATCAAAGTTCCTCTTGATAGAGATACTTGGGAGACTAAGCTTGGGGATAAGCAAGGTGTTTCTAGTAATCATAGTATCTTGTGGTTGGTTTCATGGGGAGATGCTGGAGTGATGCAGGCAGCAAAAAATGGAGATATCAAAGTTATCAATCATTTAGATATGGGAGTGCAGTCTTATCTTTTTGGTATTTACACTAGAACCGACACTATTGCATACGGTGATTAGGCTTACTAAATTTATATTAGTACTAATACTTTGCTCCTCTTGTGCAAGAGGTTACATTTATACAAGTGTAGTCAAACCTTTATGCAAGGACATGAGAAGCACTAAGCTTGGGAACAAAGTCGCAAAGGGTTCAAGCTATAGAGCAAAAATTCCTACTGCTAGAATAGACTTAACAGCAGAGTGGAGTAGTAGAGCAATTGGAGATATTGCAAAGCAGAACAACATAGAAACAATTTATTTCTGTGACCAAAAAATAGTTTCAGTATTAGGTGGTATTTTTAGGAAAGAACAAATTATTGTTTATGGTGATTAATTAAAGCTCTTTATCTAATGAGCCTTCTCTAATTGCTGATAAGAAGCAACTTCAATCTTAGCCCATACCCTTTCATGAAAATAATATAATGCCGTTTTAGTAACTAATTCTAACACTCCAATACTAACAGCTAGCGTCATTCTACCTGTAATAATCCAAGAAAGAATAATAGTATCTAAGGTTCCTATCACTCTCCAAGATAAAGCTTTGATTAAAGACTTTCTTCTAGAATCTCTAACAGGATGAATACCTGTCCATATTTTTTTAATTAATTTTTTATTTATCATAATCTTTACTTAATCTCTTAACTGAGAACTACTAAAATAGGGACTGAAAGTATAGCCTATTAATTCTAGGCATGATAATAATCCACCTTAATGAATCCTAGCCTACAAATAAGCTTAGCTTGTCTATTTTGGTCAATTTCTGCGCTAAGTAGAAAATTTGTTTTTATTAGCTTATCTCCAATTTTTCTTAATTTTATTAATGCAGTCTTTGTAGCATTAATAGTTTTTTATATTAAAAAATTTAAAAGCCCTAAAAATACAAGCTACGCTCAGAGTTTTAAAATTTTTAAAGATAACTATAAATTTTTTCTCATTAACGCCTTATCTGGTGTGACTTTTGGAATGAGTCTGGCTTATTTATCATTAGAACTAATTGACTTAAGTCTTTATGGCTTACTAATAAAGTTACAAATTGTTTTTGTAATTATGATTGCTAGATTTTTCTTAAATGAAAAAATAAACAAAACTACAATACCTTACATAGTTATAGCATTTTGTAGCGCTATAATTCTGAGTATGAAAGAAATTACTAGCTTTGATAATGCTGATATTACTGGAGTCATTGCAGCTATTCTAACAGCTTTATGCTTATCGATTTCCACAACCTCAGGTAAGTATTTAATCTCTAAAGGAGTAGATCCAAATCAAACTACAATAATTAGATTTGCTTTAGGAGCAATACTAACTGTTCCCATTTTACCATTTTTTAATCTAATTGATTACTCTAGTTTAAATATGGAAGTAATATTTTGGCTATCAATCGGCATCTTAACTAATATTTGTGGATTTACTCTTTACTATCAAGGCCTTAAAAACATTGAGGTAATTACTGCAAGTTTAATTGAACTAACAATGCCTATTTTTACTGCCCTACTTGGAATACTCTTTTTATCTGAAAGTTTAACAATATTAGAATTTTTAGCATCAGTGGTTCTTTTATACTCTATATACAAGTTAATATTACTGAGAAAAAACCTGCTAATCCTCAGTTAAAATAAGATCCAAAGAGATATCATGATCCTCTACAGGAATTAAATCAAAAACCTGGCATTGATATCCTAGCCCAACTGTCAAGCAACCTTCTCTAAGATTCAATAAAAGCTTATCATAAAAACCTTTACCATAACCCAATCTATTACCAGTTTTATCAAAAGCAACTCCAGGTATCATTGCAAAATCTATTAAACTTGGATGAATTATTTTACTTTTGATTATTAGTTCAGGAGCTGGCTCTAACACTCCAAAACTACCCTGCTCTAATTCATTTTCATCTTCCAAATGGAATAGTTCTAGCCTGTCTGTGCCTTTTTTATTCAAACTGATGTAAGGGATTGCGATTTTTTTACCAAAATTAAGCATTGAACTTAATTCACTTTTAGTCCTTACTTCTGATTTAATATCAATATAAGTTAAAACAACATCAGCATTTAAAAATTCTTCTAAATTATAAACTTTTTTAAAAATCTCAGTACTTAGTTCTTCTTTGTTCTGCTGCTCTGCTCTTAATTTAAGAGCTTTTTTCCTCAAAGACTTCTTATTCTGGGCTATGTAATTTAACTTGTAGTTCACTATCTAAGAATTTATTTTCTAACTAGCTCAGCTTCTAAATTATTTAAGTTCTTATTTCTAAATAAAATTATAAGCAGATATAAAGGATAAAAATACCAGTAATTATAGTAGCCTGTTTTAAAATAAATAAAATGAAAAAATAAGCTTAATTGTAGAAGTATTAACAGAGTAAATCTAAGTTTAGAAAGCTTTTTAGAAAAAATCCAAATTTGTGTTACTAAGACCGTGCTTGCATCATATATCCAGCCAAAAGGAGAGGTGAAACAAGAAATTGGGATAAGAATAGCAAATAAATTTTCAAAATTTATTTTTTTATAAATTTTTGAAAAGAATAAAAGCAAAATAGTAAGAGCAGGAACTACATACATAGGCCAGAAAACAAAACTTCCTTTTAAATTAAAAACGATATCTCTTATTAAAGTAGATAAAGTAGTAGTTTTCCAAAATTTAAAATCAACCAACAACGGACTTTGATGATATTGCGAGCGGTCTATCCAGTTTGTAAGAGTGTTGCTATTTCCAGCAAATAAAATCACATTAAGAATAAAAAGCATTATTAAAAAATTTAAAATAACTTCTCCCTTATCCTTAATGTAAAATAAGCTTAATAGTACAGGTAAAAACATTAATTGAGGCTTAACACTAAGTAAAACAAAAGCTAATGCAATTAAAAAACTATTAGATTTTTTAATTGAGTACAATAAGAGACTCATTGCAAAAGTAATAATTATACTTACTTGACCTAGTTTTAAGCAAAGTAAGAGTGGGAAAAAAAATAAAGGGAAAATAAGAAATAAAAAATTATTTTTTCGAGATGAACTTGGAACATAAATCTTAGTTAAAAGATATAGAGATAAAAGTAATAAAATAACATTTAAAACTAAAAATAATTTAGCACTTAAAAAAAAATCAAAAAATAAGATTGGAGAAAGCAATGCAAGTATCCATGGTGGATTCATTGTTACTAGAGGTCTTAATTCCTTCCAGCCAAGCTTTTTTTGTAATTCAAAAGTAACCTGAGGGTCGAAATAATCTAGCCCATTTAAATGCAACTGAAAGGCAGTCCAATACTGCATAAAATCATTTTCACCAAAATTCATTTTTCTTTCCCTTGCTTAGTTTAATTAGCTTCTTTTTTTATCTTCTCTCGATAGTATTCAAGTCTTTCACTAATTTGCTTATCTAAACCTCTATTAGTTGGCTTATAAACTTCTATCCCCTTAAGCTCATCTGGTAAATAACTTTCTGCAACAAAAGCTCCTGGAAAATCATGTGGATACTTATAACCTGAGCTATTTCCCATTTGCTTCATTAATGCAGTAGGAGCATTTTTTAATCTTTTTGGTACTGGTAAATTAGGATTTTGTTCTATGATTTCAAGCCATTTTTTCATAGCAAGATAACTTGCATTAGACTTAGAACAACAAGCTAAATAAACAGCAGCATGCGCCATTGGAATTCTTCCTTCTGGTAAGCCAATTCTTTCCAATGCTTGGTCAGCATTTATTGCTACTTGCAGTGCTCTCGGGTCACAACTTGCATCTTCTGAGGCAAAGATAATCATTCTTCTAGTTAAATAATGTGGATCTTCACCCGACTCTAATGCTTTAAGCATATAATAAAGTGCTGCGTCAGGATCAGAACCACGCATCGATTTAATAAAAGCCGAGATATTATCATAGTGATAATCCCCATCTTGGTCGAATAATTGTGGTTGATTACCAAAAGCTTCTTTTGCTAATTCTTTAGTAATAACTTTTTCATCTCGAGTATTTGCTAAAGCGCTACTCCACTCAATTGCATTTAGAGCTCTTCTTGCATCCCCTGATGAATAATGAAAAATTAATTCTTGAGCATCTTCTTCTATTTTTAAATTACTCTTAGCTAAACCTCTCTCAGTATCACTTAATGCTGAATTTATTACTGCTTTAATTTCACTTTGATTAAGTGGGTGTAGTTCAATCACTCTCATTCTGCTTAACAACGCATTTCTTACTCTAAAGCTTACATTCTCTGTGGTTTGTCCAATTACAGTAAGTATTCCAGATTCAACATAAGGCAAAAAAGCATCTTGTTGAGCTTTATTAAATCGATGAATTTCATCTACTAGCGCTAAGGTTTTTTTATTATATGCTTTTAATTCATCATTTGCTATTTTTACCTGAGTTCTTACTTCTTTAACGCCATCTAGAACACCTGAGAGTTGAATAAACCTATAACTACTTTCATTTGCTATTACCTTAGCAAGTGTAGTTTTTCCAACCCCTGGTGGGCCAACAAAAATCATTGATGGAATAGCTTGAGTTTTGCTTCTAATAATTGAGCCTAATGCCGTGTCTTTACCTATTACATGCTTTTGACCAATCACTTCATCAATAGTTCTTGGTCGCATTCTTTCTGCTAAAGGTGCATTTTGCATAGTATCGCTCATGTAATATACTTTATACCATGGCTGGTCATCTACCAAAACAAGTTGAAGATTTTAAACGCATAGACGGTGCAAACGTTGCTATAATCGCTAGCTCTTGGCACAAAGATATTGTAGATAAAATGGTTTCAACTTCTAAAGAACACTTAGAGAGACTAGGTGTTAATTCTATTTCCATACATGTTCTTCCTGGCTCATTAGAGCTAACACTTGCTGCTAAAATTCTATTTAGTGGAAATGATAAACTAGATGCAATTATTGCCTTTGGAGTGATTCTTAAAGGTGATACTTCACATAATGAAACAGTTGAAAGAGAAGTTGCAAACGGCTTTACTCTAGTTTCTCAAGAATTTTCAAAGCCAATTATTAATGAAGTAATTGGTGTAAATGACATAGAGTTTGCGAAACAAAGAGCTACTTCAAAAGGCATAGAAGCTGTTTATGCACTTAGTGAGTTTATGGATTGGGAAAATAATCTTTAAAAGATCTCCACATCTCTCACCCTAAATCTTATTCCTAGTCTTAATCTTAGTCTTGGTCTTAAATCTCCTAGACTAGGAAAAAGATTTAGGACCAAGACTAAGATTAAGACTAAGATTTTTTATAGCTAGAGCACCCCCATCCGTATAATAATTCCAATTCCTAAGACTAAAAACGACATCAATAATGAGTAATTTGCTAAATCTAAAGCTACAAATTGATCAGCTTTTTCTGTTTTAGAATACACTTCTACTGTTTTAATTAACTTTCCAAACATTATTGCTATTAGCAAAAATGGAGTTGGGAAAAAATGAAATGGGGTTAGCATTAAAGGAATGGCTGGTATAAAAATTAGAAACAAGACTAAAAGCCTTACCAAAGATGAAGGTCTGTCATTTTTTTGCTTATTCCAAGAGTTATTTAGAAACACTTGTGTATACTTAGCAATACTACTTGCTACTAATATTCCACCAGGAATAAAACCAAACGCCATATATTCAAATGAAAAAATGAAGTCTTGATCAAACAGCTGAGTTGCCATACCCACTAATGAGTAGATACTCATTCTAGTTAAGGTAGAAAGACATTTTAAAATAATTTTTTTAGGACTCGAATTATCTAATTCTTTTTCTAAGTAATATAGAACAATACTTAAACAAAGTAATAAAGTAGAACTAATAATAGAGGTTAAGTTATAGTAATAAAGTAGCAAACCTACATTTACCGCTAAAATTATTAAGAAAAACTCTTTTCTAAAAATTAGATTCTTATCGCCTAGTATTATTTTTGCATAATTTTTAAGAATTAGAATTATAGAAACTACGAAAAAAGCTTGTAAATTAGCTAATACAATTCCCCCAGAAACCCAGCTAGCAATGAAAAAAGGCAAAAAGCTTACTAATGCATACAGTCCTTCAGCTTCATTAGAATACAGTTTTTTTAGTATAGAATTCTGTATTTTATTCTTAACTGAATTCTTTTTACTATTCTTTATAGTATTACCTTCTGCGCTATTGAGTTTTTTTTTCTTACGTGCTTTTTTTCCCATATGCTAATTATAATTAGCATATTGCTGAGTGCAGCGGGAGAAAATACTATACTTGACTTAGGTTGATTTTTAGTATGATCAGCTGTAAGCAAATTACTATAAATTAATCTGAGTCAAGTATGAGTGAAACTGTCCAAAAGATGTTTTCTACAATAGCCTCTCGTTATGATTTAGCCAATGATGTTTTAAGTCTAGGTATTCATAGATTATGGAGAGGGCAATTAGTTAAGAGACTTAAAATGCAACGTGGGCATAAAGTTCTAGATTTATGCTGTGGAACTGGAGATTTAGCATTTGAGTCGGCTAAACAGATTGCTCCTGATGGAAGAGTTGTTGCAATAGATTTTGTTGATAAGATGCTTGAAATTGCAAATGATAAGTCTGAATCAAAAAAAATTAAAAATGTAGACTTCATACAAGGCGATGCTATGCAGATCCCTTCTGCTAATTCAGTCTTTGATTTTTGCACTATTGGTTTCGGCATTAGGAATGTGGACGACCCTCTAACTTGTTTAAAAGAAATTAAACGCTGTTTAAAAAATGGTGGAAGGCTAGGAGTTTTAGAATTCGGTCAGCCTACTTTGCCTGGCTTTAAACAATTTTTTAGATTCTATAGTGACCATATAATGCCAATAGTAGGTGGGCTAGTAACGGGTCAAAAACAAGCTTACAAATACCTTCCTGAAACCTCTAAAGAGTTTATAGCAGGAGAGGATTTCTTAGATTTAATGAAAAAAGCTGGCTTCAGAAGAGTAAAGCTTTATCCTCATCTTTGGGGTCTTGCCTACTCCTATGTAGCAGAGAAGTAATCACTAGAAAGATAGTGCTCAAATTAACATTTTAAGTTAGCATTAAAGTAGTAAGGAATTTGCCTAGTGCTTAAACTAATAAAAAATCAGCAAATCGCTACATTTAGATATCCAAAAAAGCATAGAATAATTCCTGTTTGCTATTTGCCCTTAGCTGCAATGCTAGAGAATATGAGCGTTAAGCAAGCAATATATAAGAGTAAGCTCAGATTAAATAAGCATTGTTCTAATTTCTTAGTCTCAATTGCAATTGATAGATGGCACTGTAAAAATCCAGATTTTTTCAAAATATACCAAGAACTAATAACTAATAGTACAATGTTTATCTCCCCTATCGGACCTTCTACTTACGAATTTAAAAAAAGTAATTTAGACTGTAAGACACTTGATAAAATAGGAGTGAATAATTTTGAAGGTGGTAGTGACTTAAATATATTAACAAAAGCAAGTGAGAAAAATTTTATTTTAAGACCAAGTATTGCTGTTGATTTAGAACTAGGTTTTAATTCCGAGTTAAGAAATAAAATTCACTTAATTGAAAAACTATCTACACTAAACACAAGCATTGAAACACTTACTCTATTTCCTAAAAATAAATTAATTACTAAAGATAATGAAAAAGAGTATAAGAAAATATTAAATCAAGCTAGATTACTAGCAAAGTCAATTCCTTTTTTTAGAGCACCGCTTTCAGCATTTAATAATTTTAGCCCAAAGCAATATTACGTTAACGATTACGGCCATATTGCAATTGACATTGATACATCTCAAGCACTCGATATTCCGATGTTAAATGACGAATACAAAAAGTTATTATATTAGAAACTCCCCTATTCTTAGTCCTAATCTTAGTCTTAATCTTAGTC
>CAYOZL010000045.1:12059-18068 GCA_964408435.1 uncultured Bdellovibrionales bacterium
TAATCTTAGTCTTAATCTTAGTCCAAACCCCCAAACTTTATTTCACATAATCTTCATGCTATTTATTTAACATTCTTTTTAATTCATATACGGGTATTAGAGGCTTAATAAAGTTTTTCTATTTTTTTAGCCTCTTGCAAACATAACAAAGAAGCTGTCAATGCACTCATATTATTGTGCCTCGGCAGTTTCTATAGAACTTTCTTTTAACCCCTTCTTAAGAAACTTTTTTAATAGACTTGAATAAGCAAGACTAACTTCCTTGCTTAACTAAGAGACATAGAATTCGGAGAAATGGCATGGCCAAGGATGAAGCAAAAAAACTATCAGGTGACGCTCTTTTAAACCTTGCTCTTGATGAAATGCAAGAAAAAAAACTGATCGACACGACACAGCGAGGACAGTTTATGAAAATGGTCAAAAACGGTCACGCTGAAAAAGTTGTGGATTTAGTTAGTAAAGATGCCAATCAATTTGTGGCCGTACCTGGAAGGTACAAAACTGAATTCTACAATCCTGTTCTAGGCTATTTGAGCTCAAAGAGACCTAAGAGCTAAACTAGAGCTCAGGCTTTCAAAAGAAGCAAAAATGTTTGCAAGAGTGCCATTTTCTAAGCGGAATTTACTGCACGTTTTTTTGTATAAACCTCTAAGCCCTTCCAAACTTTATTTCACAGCATTTTAATGTTATTAATAAATCCACAGTTCTTTCCTATTTTCATATGGGTACTAGAGGCATATTAAGTGTTTTTTAAATCAATTTTTTGCCTCTTGCTGACAATCAAAAGAAACTAGTCGACGCTCAAAGGTCGCTAAGCTTAGAAAGACACAGAGAAAAAGACAAAGAGAAAAGACACAGAGAAAAAAACACACAGAATAATACAGAAACAGTATATTCTTACTCTAAATCTCACAATACTCTTAGGCCTATTTGCTTCGACTAGTTTCACAATCCTTTCTCAGGAATCCTTTTTAGGGAGTTACGATGACAAAGCAAAACAAACCGAATCAAGACAAAGCTAAGAGACTGGAAGTGCCACAACCAGAAGGAATAGGAGAACCTAAGCCTAAGAGCACAAAAAAACCTGTGCAAGGGCAAACATCTATGGGCAAGGCAGATAGCAAAGCTCACGAAGCAAACCATGAAGGATTCGATCTTCCAGGTTTACAATGCTTATCAAGACCGCAGATGATGAATAAAATCTTAAGCTCTCTTGCAAGGCGAGGTAAGTTTGGCCTATTAGATGAAGATGAGCGACAAGAGATCCTGGATAAACTAGAACAAAAACCCGGATCGAATTTAGCCCAATTCTTCGATCAGTATAGTGGAAAGTTAACCAAAAAGGAGTTTGCTGCTCAACATCAATTTAGCGCGACAATGTTGGCACTACAATTGCTTGAGAGAAAAGCTCCTAAACCAAAGCGGCCTCTTTCGCTTAGAATTGCTGCCTACTTAGCAATACTATCTTTTTGTACGCTGATTGGTTTTTTCCTCTTTCAGAGTATTGCGCCGTCTGACTTAACTAGTTCAGAAAAGAGTAGATTTGTCTCTGAAGCTAGTAGCCTGCGAGAAAACAATGAAGAGCTCGCAAATCTCAATCAAGAGCTACTAGACAAGGTAGAAAAACTTGAGACTCAACCCGAGTCAAAAGTAAGCTCTACAAGTTCTAACTTCGAACAAGAAGTTTCAGAACTTAAAAGTTCGAATCAAAAACTCAAAGGAGAGTTAAGTTCAGAGCAAAGCAAAGTAGTATCCCTTAAGAAATCTGCTGCGAATAAAGCAACCGAATCACAAAAACAGCTAGAGGCTCTTCATAGCAAGCTCACTGCAGCCTTAGGGCGTGTTGATTCTTTTGAAGCTGAAAAAGTGCAAATTCAAGCAGATTTAAAGGAGAAACTCACAGAAAAATACGCTAACGAAACAGAATCTCTAAGCAAAGAGAATCTTGCTTTCAGCGGAGCAATTTCTGAGCTCAAGGAAAGATTAAGTGACTCTGAAGAAAAAAATGCTGAGCTAAGTTCTGCACGGGATTCTGCACGTGCTGAAATAACTTCCTTGCAAGAGCAACTAGCATCAAGACAAACTAAATCTGAACAGCTTGTCTCAAAGAACGCGGAACTCAAAAAAGAACTTGCGCTTCTTAAGACTGAGAGCGACTCGGTGAAAACTGACTCCAACTCTAAACTAACTGAATCACAAAAACAGCTTGAGGCTCTTCGGAGTAAGCTAGCTACAGCCTTAGGGCGTGTTGATTCTTTTAAAGCTGAAAAAGTGCAAATTCAAGCGGATTTGAAGGGAAGACTAAATGTCTTAGAAGAAAAAAATGCTGAGCTAAGTACTGCGCGGGGTTCTGCACAGGCTGAAATAACTTCTTTGCAAGAGCAACTAGCATCAAGACAGACTAAATCTGAACAGCTTGTCTCAAAGAACGCGGAACTCAAAAAAGAACTTGCGCTTCTTAAGACTGAGAGCAACTCGGTAAGAGCTGACTCTAGCTCTAAACTTGCAGACTTAGTTTCCAAACAAGAAAAGATGTCTAATGAAAGCCAGGCATCTAAATTAGCGCTAGAAAAAGAGATTGAAACTCTAAGCACAAAGTTGGAGTCCAATAAAAGTGAAAGTCAGCAAGAAATACTCGCTCTGAGGCTTAAGTATGAAGCAAGTCTTGAAGCTAGCGAAATAAAAGATGAGCTAGAAACAAGACCAGCTCATAGCTTGCTAAAGCTAGTCATAGAACGAAATCCCGATATTGCTTATGAATTACTAAAACTAGTAATAGAGCAAAATCCTAGTAAAGACGGTGAGGTTTGGGAAAACTTTTCAGCACAAGACAAGGAAAGAATGAACAAAGGAATTCAACTCCTTAACCGTAAAAAAGACAGCTCAGAAAAATAAAAAGGTTACAATCTTGCCTCTAGTCCCTATCCTCTTTCTATCCTATTTCTCTATCTATAATTTTATTTTTTAAGCACACTTTTATTCTTCTACAGTATAAGCTCTTTGCAAGCCTCCAATTCACCGCCTCGAGGCTTTCTTGTTTTTTAGAAATTCGATTTTTTTAAGCAATTTTGTTTTTTGATTAAATTAATGCTAGTATGGCGTTGCTTTTTAAAAAGCTCTTTTAAATTTTCATATGGGTACTAGAGGCTTATCAATGTTTTAATAGTGTTTTACACTGTTTTCTTTAGGCCTCTTGCAGACATAAAAATAAAGCTACCGGTTGTGCGCCCCACACACAAAATCTTAGTCTTAATCTTGGTCTTAGTCTTGGTCTCTAAATGTAACGACTAGGACTAAGAAATAAGACTAAGACTAAGACCAAGATTAGGATTAGGATTAAGAGTTTACACTCGGTAGCTTTAGGAGAAAATTGTTTTCTCCCTACCACGGAAATACGGGCCCGTAATTCCAGATCATACTTGTTTGGGATTGGTCTCCCTTATGAGTTTCCCCCCTTTAACAAGGAGGCAATGACCATGAATATGCTTAATCAAGCGATCTCCAACCTAAATCTTTCTGAAAGAAGAGAACACAAACTCAGAAATAAATTAGAAGGAGTTCGCGGAACTCGAATCCAAGACATCCTTGGTGAGTGCGAAGGCAAAGGCGATGCTTTTGTCCAATCAAAGATGGGCGAACTGCAGGCAGAAATCGAAAAAATCGTGCCTGAGAAAGGTGTAGTCCGTGAAATAATTGCGGACAAACTCTTCTCTTTTCGCGGGGTCTTCAGAAGGCTAGTGTACTTTGCTATCATTTGCTGTGCACTTTTTCTCTTTTACAGAAGTTGCTGTTTGTTTGGGGCTTACATTAGCTCTAAACTCAAGCAGGAAACGCCTGTAGTGAAAGAGTTTGGGCAACAGAACTTCTTGAATCCTAGTGAGACAAAAGTCTTACAAAAGAAGCTCGATGATGCGAATCAGCAAGTCTCGACTCTCACCAATCAGCTAAAGACGGCGAACGGTGAAATTACGAGGATTAGTAATCAGAACCGGCCTACCGGTTCGTCTAGCTGGGCCAGCGACCAAGACGCCAAAAAGATAGAGCATTTAAAAAAAGGTAATGCTTATCTCATGAAAATCGTTCTTGCGATTGTTCCACAGAAGAAGAGTCCTTCTGTCGAGGTTCAAGAGCGATGGGACAAGAAACTCAGCGATGGGTTTAAGATTCTTTCTATCAATCAGCTCAACGCATACAACGCTGAGATGAAAGAGCTGAGGAAACTGAACCAAAGCCAAGGATCTTCGAACCAAAGCCAGGGTTCATCGAATAAATCTGGTTCATCGTCGAAGAACCAGGCTCCTCCAATCGATGTTTATTTAAACTCGGTCGACGGCACCTAGAACTAGGAGTCGTCAGTCAAACTTCCACCACCAGGGCAATTGTCTGCAAGAGCGCCATTTCCATGGTTACTTTTGCAGCCTCTAGCCCGCTTCTTTTACAATGATTACAGCTACTTAAATACATACTTACTTTAAAACACCTATAATAAGAATAGAATGAAGCTATTTAGCCCTTATTACTCATAACTTAAAAAGAGGTTTTATTTAATAAGGTAGTATAAAGTGAATCAGTTCGATAATAGATTTAATAATAATGGCAATCCAAATCAAAGCCAAAATGTAAATCAATCAAGAGCTTCAAATAATACAGGTCGTATTAGAAACGCTCCTCAACAACTCCATAATAATAAAAATGGTTTCTATAGAGATCGCTACACAGGACGACTTCCTCAGAATGGAAGAATTTATACTCAAAACATGTTACATCCTGGTTCTAACCCTAATGCAAGCCGTGGCACTAATAGTAATATAATTAATAATCGCTCGATGGATCAATTCCCTGGAGCCCCTCATAACCAAAGAGCTGCAAATCAAAACCAAGGACGAGTAGTTGCTATAAATGGAATGCCTGTTCAAAGTGGAACAGTATTCAATTACCAAAATAATCAACCACAAAATCAAATAATTTCTAATGGTTCATACTCCCAATTGCCACCAACTTATTACAACCAGGGAGTTAGTAATCAAGGCATCGTGCATGCTGCACCTGTACTACCTCCGCCAATACAATCTAACTTTCAAGGAATTGTTTATCCTCCTGTTACTAGTAGTCCTACTATAAGCAATGCTGTTCAAACTCAAGGAAGAGCTCTGAGTCTAGAGGAAATGCAAGAAAAGTTAAAAGAGAATCCCAACGATATCGTTTTAAAAGATGCAATAGATCACAATAATAATTTAGGCACTAACGGCGTTACTAATTTAAATAGCTTAATTAGTAAATATCCCGGAGCTAAATACGACTCAGCTACTAGAACTCTAACATTTAGCACTACTATTGATAAAACTAATCAAATTAGAATTAGTGAATCAGTTGCTGGAGTAAAGGGAAACAGTTTTGCAAACCATGGTTATGACACAGCTAACATAATGGTTACAGGAAACTCACATTATAGAATTAATGGTCAATCAAGTAAAAGCTACAACATTGAATTATCCTACGGTGTAGATAAATCAACTAAGATGGAAAATGGTAAGGTAGATGTAAAAATTACTTTTAAAGGGTCTATTAATAAAGCTAAAATAGATATAGGAAATAATGGTGTAAATGAAACTTACTTTATTGACCCAAATGCATCGGCAAGTAAGAATGCTCCAAAACAAAAGATTGCTGGACAAGCTCCAATACCATCAGTCGTATCACTAGATCCACCAGCCATAGACCTTGAAGCACAAAACACTAATCCTACAAATAGTCCAACAGCTAAACAAGGAAGTAAAATAGGTGCTCCACCAGTTATAGATCCTGAAGCACAACAAACTACTCCTACAAATAGCCCAGCAGTTAAACAAGGAAGTAAAATAGATGCTCCACCGGCTATAGACCTTGAAGCACAACAAACTACTCCTACAAATAACCCAGCAGTTAAACAAGGAAGTAAAATAGATGCTCCACCAGCTATAGACCTTGAAGCACAACAAACTACTCCTACAAATAACCCAGCAGTTAAAC